>JAUNKI010000131.1:0-5207 GCA_030532815.1 Leptotrichiaceae bacterium | reverse complement strand
CTATTAAAAAGAAAAAAGCAATTTTCAAAAAAGAAAGACATTATTATAGTCTATCACTTGTATTTAAAGGTTCCCGACATATTTTCATCAAAAAAATTTTCTTAACAATTAAATTTTTTTATTTTTACTCTTTATAGAAAATTCATTAATATAAAAAATGAAGCTCTTAAGCTCCATTTTATTTATGTCTTTTAGTTCCTATAAAGCCTTTCATTTTTTTAACAGCCAAGTATGAATCTATTTGCTGTATCAGCTCAACTGCAACTCCTACAAGAATAAGCAGACTTGTTCCTCCGAGAAGTACAGGTATATGAAGTACATATCCGAACCATATATTCGGAAAAATCCCCAATAATGCAAGGAAAATCGCACTTCCGAAAGTAATTCTCGTAATAACTTTTTCAAGATAATCTGCCGTTTCTTTTCCCGCTCTGACTGTCGGTATTGTTCCACCGCTTTGTTTCAGATCTTCCGCCACTTTATCAGGGTCAAAAGCGATAGTCAGCGTATAGAAAAATGAAAATACTATAATAAGGAATGCAAATAAAAGTAAATATAAAAATCCTGTCTGTGAAAACTGGCTCTGCCACCATGCATTTGCCTTTAATATCTGTACTATGAACGGCGGTGCAGCCATAAGTACCGACGCAAATATTATCGGCATAACTCCTGCCGTATTTATCTTTAAAGGTAAGTAAGTTCTTCTTCCGACAGAACTCTGACCTCCTCCGAAACCTAAGCTTCCCTTTCCGGCATACTGAATAGGAATTCTTCTCTCAGCAAGCTGTATAACTACCATTAATGCTATAATTGCTATAAACAGTAATACGGATAATCCTATAAGTATATATCCCATTCCGCCTTTAAGACTTGCTACCATTTGCTGAATTACTTGAGGAAGATTTGCAACTATTCCCAAGAAAATCAGCATTGACGAACCGTTTCCTATACCTCTTATGGAGATTCTTTCTGAAATCCACATTAGGAATGCAGTTCCTCCTGTCATTAAAGTTACCGTACTTATAATAAATTTCATTCCCGGTTCAAGAACCATTCCGGGCTGATTCATAAGTGTTATGGATATACCGAATGACTGTATGATTGCCAGAACTATTGTAACATATCTTGTCCATTGAGTAATCTTGTCTCTTTCCTTTCCTCCTTCTTTCTGCATTTCGTCTATTTTAGGGAATATTACTCCTAAAAGCTGAAACACGATGGAAGCATTAATGTAAGGAATTATTCCTAAAGAGAAAATAGAAGCTCTCTGAACCGCCCCTCCTGAAAACAGATTTAAAAAACCTGCTATAGCATTATTCTGAAAGTTTTTGAACAATCCCATATTAAGTCCGGGAACGGCAATATGAATACCCACTCTGGCCACTGCAAACATTATTAATGTAAAAGCCACTCTTTTTTTCAATTCAGGTATTTTGAATATAGACTGTATTCTATTTACTATTGCTTCAGTTAAAGTCAATTCTACCACTCCTCATATAATGAAGAAAAAGCAAGATTAAATCTTACTTATTCTCATCTTCTTTTTTATTATTTCCGGCTTTTGAAGAGTATGATTTTACTTCAAGTATTTCTACACTTCCTCCTGCCTTTTCTATAAGTTCTTTTGCCGCAGTGGAAATTTTATGTGCTTTTACAGTTAATTTTTTGTTAACTTCAGCATTTCCTATTATTTTCAGAATACTTGAAAAATCTTTTTCTTTAACATAGGATTCAACATTTTCAGCCAAATATTCTTTTACAGCTTTTTTACCTTTTACTGATCTCAATGCAGTATCTGAATATTTAGTAATGAATTTAGGATTTTTGATTACTCCGTTTTCTACTAATGTTTCCAGAGTTACCGTATCTCCATCATTGAATTTTTCTGTAATATTAAGTAATGACACTACTATTGTATCTCTTTTAAATGCCGAGTTGGAGAATCCTCTTTTAGGTACTCTTCTTACAATAGGCATCTGTCCACCTTCAAATACAGGTGATACATACGTTCCTGATCTCTGCTTCTGCCCGTTATGACCTTTTCCTGCTGTTTTTCCCCAACCGGAACCGTGACCTCTACCTATTCTTCTTCTTTCTCTCTTTGATCCTTCGGCAGGTTTTAATTCGTTAAGATTCATTTATTCTAAACCTCCTCTACTTTAAGTAAATAAGAAACTAATTTTATTTTTCCTTCTATATCTGCTGTTTTATTATGAACCGCACTTTGGCTTATTTTTCTTAATCCAAGTGATTTAACAGTATCAATATGATTAGGTTTTCTTCCATTAATTCCTTTAATAAGTGTTACTTTTACTTTAGACATTAATTTTACCTCCTAACCTATTTATCCTAAAATTTCTTCAACTGATTTTCCTCTCAGTCTTGCAACTTCTTCAATTGATCTTAATTGTTTCAATCCGTCCAAAGTCGCTCTCGCAACATTGTCTTTATTTTTTGATCCTCTTATTTTTGTAAGTACATCAGTAACTCCTGCCAATTCCAGAAGTTCCCTTGTTGCAGAACCTGCGATAACTCCCGTACCTTTTGAAGCCGGTTTTAATAATACACTTGTGGCATTATATTTCCCAAGCTGTTCGTGGGGCAGAGTTCCGCCTTTTAACGCTACATTTACCATATTTTTCTTTGCATTAGCTATCGCCTTTCTTATAGCATCAGGTACACCGTTGGCTTTTCCCAGACCTATACCTACTTTCCCTTTTTCATCTCCTACTGCTGCCAACACTGAGAAAGATATTCTTCTTCCTCCTTTAACAGTTTTGGAAACTCTGCTTATTCTTAAAAGGCTTTCTTTATATTCATTCGCTTTCACTTCTTTATCTCTGGCCAAAATAAATCCTCCTTCTCCTTAGAATTTTAATCCTGCTTCTCTCGCAGCATCTGCAAGTGCTTTTACTCTTCCTGTGTAAACATATCCGCTTCTGTCGAATACTACAGTATCTATTCCTTTTTCCAATGCTTTTTTCGCTATCGCTTCACCGACTTTTTTTGCCGCTTCGACATTTCCGCCGTTTTCAGCTTTAGCTCCTTTTTCTATTGTTGAGGCAGAAACAAGTGTTGTTCCCGCTTTATCATCGATTATTTGAACAAATATGTTTTTCAAGCTTCTATACACAGAAAGTCTAGGTCTTTCAGCAGTTCCAACGATTTTATTTCTTATACTTTTATGCTTTTTTTCTCTTAATTTATTTCTATCAAGTTTTTTAATCACTAAAATCTACCTCCTATCCTTTCTTACCTTCTTTTCTTCTGATTACTTCATCAGCATACTTAACCCCTTTTCCTTTATATGGTTCAGGAGGTCTTTTTGCTCTTATGTTCGCAGCAATTTGTCCAACTAATTGTTTGTCGATTCCTTCTACAGTTATTTTATTGTTCCCTTCAACTTTAAAAGTAATTCCGTCAACTGCTTCGATTTCAACAGGATGAGAATATCCCAGTGCCAAAGTAAGTCCTTTACCGTTAGCCTGTACTCTGTATCCTACTCCCACCAGTTCCAGTTTAATTGCAAATCCTTCGCTGACTCCTGTTACCATGTTATTCAGATTTGCTCTTGTTGTTCCGTGAAGAGCTCTGATCTGGGGTAAATCATTAGGTCTTTCAAATGTTATTTCTCCATCTTTTATATTTACTTTTATTTCACTGCAAAGCTCTCTTTCCAGTTCTCCCTTAGGTCCTTTTACAGTAAACTTATTTCCGTCTTGTTTAATTTCTACACCTGCCGGTATAGATATAGGTTTTCTACCTATTCTTGACATGATTCTCCTCCTATATTATAAAATGCGTAAATTACCACACGTAGCAGAGAACTTCTCCGCCAACATTATGCTTTCTGCATTCCTTGTCTGTAATAACACCTTTTGGTGTAGAGACAATGGCAATTCCCAATCCACCTAATACTTTAGGTAAGTTTTCAACAGATGTATATACTCTTCTACCCGGTTTTGAAATTCTTTTCAAACCTTTGATTACAGCATCTCCATCCATATATTTTAAAGTTACCAATATATCTTTTTTAGTTCCTTCTTCCTTTATTTCGTAACTAACTATATATCCTTCATTTTTTAATATATTTGCCATGCTTTCTTTTATTTTGGAAAACGGTATTTTAACTTCAGAATGTTTTGCAATATTTCCGTTTCTTATTCTCGTAAGCATATCAGCAATAGGATCTGTTAAATGCATTTATTTGTCCTCCTCTCAAAATTACCAGCTTGATTTTTTTACTCCCGGAATAGCTCCCTCTCCTGCCAATTGTCTGAACATTACTCTTGAAATACCGAATTCTCTCATAAATCCTCTCGGTCTTCCGTTTAATTGACATCTGTTTCTTACTCTTGTAGGTGATGCATTTCTCGGTAATGCCGCCAGCTCAGCTATAGCTTCTCTATCGCCTTTTCTGGCTCTTTCTTTTAATTCAGCTCTTTTTGCCGCATATTTATCAACTGTTTTTTCTCTTTTCAAGTTTCTTTCAACCATTGCTTTCTTAGCCATTTGTTAAGTTACACCTCCTTCAAAATAGAACTACTTCGCAAAGGGCATTCCGAATGCTTTCAGTAATGCTCTTCCTTCTTCGTCGTTTTTCGCTGTTGTTACTATTGTAATCCCCATTCCGAATATTTTATCGACTTTATCAATTTCAATTTCCGGAAAAACGATCTGTTCTTTAATTCCTAATGTGTAATTACCTCTACCGTCAAATCCTTTAGGAGAAACTCCTTCAAAATCTCTTACTCTCGGTAATGTAATACTTATAAGTCTGTCGAGGAACTCATACATTCTTTCTTTTCTTAATGTAACTTTTGCTCCTATTTTCTGTCCTTCTCTCAATTTAAATCCTGCTTCTGATTTTTTTGCGGCTCTTGGAACAGGCTGCTGTCCTGTTATCTGTGCCAACTCTTTAATTGCAGTTTCTATTAATTTAGGATTGCTTGTAGCTTCCCCAATTCCCATATTTACTATTATTTTTTCAATTTTCGGAACCTGCATTACATTTTTTATATCTAATTCTTTCATTAACGCAGACACTATTTCCTTTTTGTACTCTTTCTGTAATCTTGGAATATATTTCTCAGCCAATTAAAGTCTCCTCCTCTCTATATCCTATATTTCATTACCGGAAACTACCGATATTCTAACTTTTTTATTATCTCTTATTTCATATCTTACTCTTGTTCTTGTCTTTGCTT
>JAUNKI010000130.1:1406-5608 GCA_030532815.1 Leptotrichiaceae bacterium | reverse complement strand
TGATAAAAGAAGGAGCATTGAAATTTAAAGGAGACAGTAATAAAAAAATAGATGCTTTTTTTGCTTTACATATGGCACCTGAAATTGAACTTGGGAAAATAGGGATAAAACACGGCAAGGCACATGCAACTTCGGCAATGCTGGAATTGACAATTTACGGAATATCGGCACACGGTGCACTACCGCATAAGGGAGTGGACGCTATACTCATAGGAGGAAAGGTATTGGAATTTTTCCAATCTATTATAAGCAGAAGAATAGACCCGAGAGAGGAAGCGGTAATTTCCATAGGTTCATTTAAAGGAGGAGAAACCAATAATGTCATATGTGATAAAGTCAGAATGCTCGGGACAATAAGGACAATGTCGTTAGAAATAAGAAGCTTTATTATGGAAGTTATAAAAAGGGATTTGCCTAAATTTGTAGAAAGTTTAGGAGGAAAAGTTGAAATTAATTTGAAAGAAGGCTATGCTCCTGTTATTAATAATCACAGAATTACTGAATTTGTAGCAAAAAATATAATTGATTTGTATGGGGAAAAAAGTTTGAAACTCTTAAAAGAAGCAAGAATGGACGTGGAAGATGTAAGTTATTTTCTGAATGAAATAGATGGGTGCTTTTTCAGACTTGGAACGAGAAATAAAGAAAAAGGTCTGATTTATGATTTGCATCATCCGAAATTCAATATAGATGAAGAAAGTTTGAAAATAGGAATGGGTCTTCAGTTGAAAAATATATTGGAGTATTTAAAATAAATTATAAAAATTTTAAGTGAAGAGGTAAAAATGAAAAAGTCAGGAAACGGATATAAAATCGGACAGAAATTGGAAATAGAAATAGAAAAAATAGTATTTGGAGGAGAAGGGTTAGGGAGAGTGGACGGATTTACGATATTCGTACCTATGAGTGTTCCCGGAGATATCCTCGAAATTGAAATAATTTCAGTAAAAAAATCTTACGGAAGAGGTCTTATAACTAAAATTATAAAACCGTCGGAAGACAGAATAAGTGATATTTCAAAAATAAGCTTTGAAGATTTTGACGGTTGTGATTTCGGAATGCTGAAATATGAAAAACAGCTTGAATATAAAAATAAGATGTTAAGGGAAGTTTTGGAAAAAATAGGAGGGATAAATCCTGAAAAAATAGAAATAGAAAGTATCATAAGCAGTAATATAAGGACAAACTACAGAAATAAAACGGCAGAACCCTTATTTAAAAAGGACGGAAAAATTTCAACAGGATTTTATTCAAAAAAATCCCATAATATATTTTCAGCTAAGGAAAGTTTATTAAAATCTTTGATTGCCGAAAAAATGATAAATAAATTTTTAAATGAAATAAACAGTTATTCAGGAACGAAAAATGAATTTAAAGTATATAATGAAATAACAAATACAGGATTTTTAAAACATATTATTATAAGAAATAATGAAAAATCCGAAGTTATGCTTATAATCGTAGTAAGTAAAAAGTCCCAATTTAAAAACCTTGTAAAGGTACTTGAAAAATTATATAATGAAAATGAATTTCTGAAATCTGTCTATATATCCGTAAAAAAAGAGCCGAATAACGTTATTTTAGGAGAAGAGACAAGGCATTTGTTCGGAAATGAATATCTGGAAGAAGAAATAGAAAATATTAAGTTTAAAATATATCCCGATTCATTTTTTCAGATAAATAAATCTCAGGCGGTGAAACTTTATGACAAAGCAATGGAATATCTGGGAGAAAGCAGAAATAAAACAGTTATAGACGCTTTTTCAGGAACCGGGACGATAGCAATGATATTATCTCCCAAAGTAAAAAAATCAATAGGAATTGAAAGCGTAGAAAGTTCAGTTATCGCAGCCAATCAGACGGCAGTTGAAAATAATATAAAAAATGTGGAGTTTATAAACGGAAAAGTTGAAAAAATATTGCCTGAAATACTGAAAAAAGAAAAAAGCGATGTTGAAGCGATAATTTTTGACCCTCCAAGAAGAGGAATTGAAGAAAAAGTTTTAAAAAGCGTTGCTAAGAATAAAATTCCGAAAATAGTGTATATCTCTTGTAATCCTTCTACTTTTGCAAGAGATGTGAAACTGCTTCTTGAAAACGGATATAAACTGAAAAAAGTGTCGGCAGTGGATATGTTTCCTCAGACTAATCATGTGGAGTGCATAGCTCTTATGACTAAAAAATGATAGATATACAGTAAATATACTTGAAAATAAAGTTTTTTTTAAGTGTTATTACTTTTCTTACAATATTTAGAAAGCTTTTACTTGTGGAAAAATTAAATACTTGGAAAAGAATGCCAAGTTGATAGAAAAAAATATCTCAGTCTGATAAAAGAGTATGTTGTTACGGAATTGAATAATCTAATATCGCAAAAAGAATGTTGTCATTATCGACTATGCCTAAACATGTAAAGTATATCAATGAAAAACCATGAAGTGAGTTAGGTTTTAGAAAAATTGTTATATCTCTATTATTGGGTTAAACGAGAAAAGAAACAAGTATGCATAATTGCAGTTTTGTGTAAAAATGGAACAAAAAACTCAATTGTCAAAATTATAAATATTATGAAATTCAGCATCTCTTGGAAGGTGCTTTTTTCATACTCAAAAATAAGAGGAATATGTGGAAATTATTAGCAGACTGTTTGAATCAAGGGATAAGTCGGAAAATAAAATAAGCAACAGCAACTATTCATTTATTTTTAGTGAGTATGTTGTTTGATAAAAAAAGTAAATGAAAAAATAGCTATGACTATAAGTACAGTGTATAGCTACGTGCGTATTTTATGCGAGATATTTGCAAGTCTTCCATTTAAATAGATCAGACAATATTAAAAAATTTATTGATAGTTAATCAGAGCTTTTGCAGGAGTACGACGAAGACATTGTTGAAAAGATTTTATTAAGATAATAGTCGAAAATGACGAAATAACAGCTATTTTACAAATTGGAAAAACAATTAAGTTAAAGAGATGCCAAAAGTAGAGTAGTTCGCATAAAATATGGTGTATTTTTTATACTGGTAGAGTTTATAAAGATTTGGAAAGATGGTATAATAATAAAATATAGTATGTATTTTATTGTTCTATGACAAATATAATAATTAAGGAGGAATATTCATATGAAAAATAAAAGTTTTGATAATTTTTTTTATTTGAAAGATGGAAAAATCCATGATATAGAGGATGTTCAAAAAGAATACAAAAATAATTTCGGAGATATTTCCAAGTACAAAGGAAGTATGTTTTGTCCGGAATGTAAAAAAGCGGAACTAAGTTTTACTCATAAAACATCGTCAAGAAGAGAATTTTTATCTAAACTTCCTACATCCTCTCATGTAGAAGGATGTTCATATATTAATGATTATGCTTCAAAAAAAGAGTTAAGAAAGTATGTAAAATCATTAACTGATGATCAAATACAAGATCGACTTGAATCCGCATTGAACAGTTTATTTAACAAGCAAAACCAATTGAATAAAGAAATAATGAATAGTTCAGAGAATAATCCCTTTGTGATAGAACATGTCAATATAAATACAGGTGTATCACAAAGAAAGGCTATTCCCAGAAAATCTATAAAAAGTTGGTTTGATAAGGCATATGAAGGTGAAGTATATATTTTTTATGGACGTGTGAAACTGGAGGTTAAAGAGATATCGAAGAAGGAAAATAATAAGACTTACTATAAATTAATTGTAAAGACGAAAGCAAAAGACGGTTCATGGAAAGAAAAAACATCAATATTTAGAGCGTATATAAAAGATGATGTAGATATTGATTCAATATATGATATAGCAGTGTTCGGTCATATTAAATTCTATAAAAAATTTCCTGAAATTAATACTGAAACTTTATCATCAATTATGTTTAGAAAAAGAAAAAGTTAATTCTTATTTGGTAGCATTTGGAATATTTACTCTGACCTAATTTTCAATTATCAAGTATAGGTGTATTTTCAACTCATATTGAGATGTGAAATTGTCGATAAAAATGGACGTGAAAAAATTCAGTAAAATAAAAATTAAAAAAATTGATATAAAATTTACTAATTATAAAAATTGGCTATTTATTCTGTTAATATTTAATAAAAATAATATAATTTATAAAAAAATCTTAAAATACCGATACTGTATAAACTAAATATAAGTTACTATTATGGGTTAGTAGGAATAAATAATTGGAAAGGAGGAAAATCGTG
>JAUNKI010000130.1:0-1396 GCA_030532815.1 Leptotrichiaceae bacterium | reverse complement strand
GTTGGAAAATGTATTTTATATGAATATGATTTTGAACAGAAAAAATCCTGTATATATTCACAATCTATAAGTTTTATTGACTCAGAATAGTTGCTTACATTCAATGTTTTTTAATTTTTACTAGTAATTAGAAAAGTAATTAAAAAAACTGTCTTATAAATTGAAAATAATTTCTTAAAATGTAACAATATATGGGAAAATCGATATTCTATATTGCTTTTATTAAAATACAAATGAATATATTTTTATAATTTATAAGACAGTTTCGTAAAATTTTATAATTTTTAAAATTTACTTTCAATTATCTGCAGGCTGAGCTGTTATAAGCATTGTCCCTTACAGCTGAACTCATACTTCCTGCGTTACATACTCCTGAATTTGACCCTGAACTGTATCCGGAACCATCCAGTAAAAAACAGCTTGTAAGTGATGACATTGTCAAGATTATCATTACTGATTTAAAAATTCTTTTCATTAATATCTCCTCCATTTTTATTTGATTTTATTATGACTTTTTAATATTTTGCTTTAATTATTACACTTTTATTCTGTTTGTCTGTTTGTTCTTTTCTGATTGTACAATTTTGTATATTGAATTACTTCTTTTAAATTTTAATTTATTATATAATACAATATTATTAAAAGTCAAATATTGAAATTTTACTGACAATATGTAAGAATTTTTAATAATATCTGTATTTTGATTAATTTAAGCCGTAAAATAATGTATGATAAAAAACATATTATTCTTTAAATAAAATAAAATTATAAAGTACTTATTAAGAGGTTACAGTTTTTTATTTATTAAACAAATAAAATTATTTCTATAAAATAAGTTTAAACTTTAAAATAAAAAAAAACATTGTATTTTGGAAAGTTGAAAGGAGTTTAATATAAATAAAAAGAAAAATCGGACAGTTTTATTTTTAGCACTGATATTACCTCTGATTTATCACGGACTGAACAAAATACACTATATGATAATATTTGACACACCATTGCTGTCAGGTAAAATAGGAAAATATGTGTTGAAAAGTCCTATGTCTTTGGACAGTATATTCTGCTTAATTATGATTTTTGTATCATTACCTTTGTATTATCGGATAAAAAAGATAAAAATATCAAAACATTTGAAAGAAGTCCATTTTGGGACTTATATTAAGGGTTTCATTTTATTTAATCAAATATATAAATTATAAAAAATTGTATTAAGACGGTGCCTTTTACAACTGCATCATATAATTGATTAATAAAAATACTTCATTTTACTTTTTTTTTTAAAATTTCATTTGTTTATTCACATATAAAAAAAATTAGTTTTAATAATAAAGTTTCAATAATACTCCGTAAGTAAAAATAAGAATGTTAAATTTTGAAATATATTTAGGGAAAAATT
>JAUNKI010000129.1 GCA_030532815.1 Leptotrichiaceae bacterium | reverse complement strand
AATACTAAAATTTTGACAGTTGTTGACTGAATACAAGTCAGCAACTTTGTTTTAATAATATATGAATATGAAATGCAAAAGCGTTATAGGGTAAGAAACGGAGAGAACTTATGGAAGAAAGAAAATTATTGCAGAGACTTGTTAATAAAATAAATGAAAATAATCTTGATATTGATATAGAAAAAATAATGGAAGCGTATACTCTTGCCGATGAATCTCACATAGGTCAGAAAAGAAGAAGCGGAGAGGATTATATACTGCATCCTGTGGAAGTGGCTGAAATACTGGTTGATATGAAAATGGATACGGATACGGTCATTGCGGGGATTTTGCATGATGTAGTTGAAGATACGCTTATTACCTTACCTGATATAGAATATTCATTCGGAAAAGATGTAAGCAGACTGGTCGACGGAGTTACAAAGCTGAGAAATCTTCCGAAAACAGACAGCAAAAAAATTGAAAATATTAGAAAAATGGTTGTGGCAATGTCTGAAGATATAAGAGTTGTAATAATAAAACTTGCAGACAGACTGCATAATATGCGGACTTTAAAATATATGTCCTCTGAAAAGCAGGAAATAAAGTCTAAAGAAACTTTGGAAATATACGCTCCTATTGCTCACAGAATAGGAATGGCAAAAATAAAATGGGAACTGGAAGATATAAGCTTCAGATATCTTTACCCTAAGGATTATAAGGAAATAAGCGATCTTGTAAATTCCAAAAGAGAGGAAAGAGAAGAATATACTTCAAATATTATAAGGAAAATAGATGAAGAGCTGGAAAAGCATCATGTAAAATCCGAAGTTACAGGAAGACCGAAGCATTTATACAGTATTTACAGAAAAATGTATGAAAAGGAAAAGAAATTTGCAGATTTGAATGATCTGATTGCAATAAGAATAATAGTCGATAAAGAAGAAGAATGCTATAACGTACTCGGGATAATACATAATCTTTTCGTACCTGTTTCAGGAAGATTCAAGGATTATATAGCAGTACCTAAATCAAACGGTTATCAGTCCATACATACTACTGTGAAAGGTCCTAAGGATCAGAATGTGGAAATACAAATAAGAACATTTGAAATGCACAGAATTGCCGAAGAGGGAGTTGCCGCTCACTGGAAATATAAAGAGAAAAAATCAAAAGCCAAAAATGAAGAATATTATGCGGCAGTAAAAAAAATAATAGAAACAAATTCGGAAAATCCTGAGAAATTTGCCCGTACAATAACAGGAAGTCTTTTAAATCAGACGATATTCATCTTTACGCCCAAAGGGGACGTAATGGAACTGGCAAACGGTTCCACCGCCCTCGATTTTGCCTTTCAGGTACATACACAGATAGGATACAGAACTATAGGAGCAAAAGTCAATGACAGAATAGTTCAGCTTGACCAGCTTCTGGAAAACGGGGATAAAGTTGAAGTTCTTACGTCAAGAAATACAAAAGGACCAGGAAAAGACTGGATAAATATGGTAAATAACCACAGTTCCAAAGTCAAGATAAGAAAATGGTTTAAGGATAAGGAATTTGAGGAAAAGACAAAAGAAGGGGAACAGCTCCTTGAGCGTGAATTTGAAAAGCTCGGTATAAAGCTGAAAGATCTGGAAGAAGATGAGAGAGTATTTCTTTATATGAAGAAATTCAATATATCCACAATGGAATTGCTTTTTTATAAATTTGCAGTAGGAGACTTATCTCTTGACGGTTTTCTGAATAAATTTGAAATAAAAGAAGAAAAAAATATTGAACAGGTACTTGAAGAAGAAACTGAAAAAGGTAACAGACGTAAGGAAAAAAGTCACGGAGGAGTAAGAATTTCAGGGACCGAAAATACGATGTACCGTTTTGCCAAGTGCTGCAGCCCTTTGCCTGGAGATGAAATAAGAGGTTATGTAACAAGAGGTAGGGGAATTGCCATACATAGAGCAGACTGCGAAAATTTCCATTCATTAATGAAGCATGAACCTGACAGGGAAATAGAAGTTTTCTGGGATGAAGAGGAAGTTAATTCAAGTATTGCAAAATATCAGTTTAACTTTACAGTAAAAGCTGCCGACAGAAACGGTATGCTGCTTGATATTATAAGAATACTGAATGAATATAAAATGGAACTGGTAAACGTAAATACGAATCACGTGAAAGAAAACGGAAACAGATATGTACTTCTGCATTTCGGGATAATGATAAGAAAAAGGGAAGATTTTGAAAGACTTGCGAATAATCTTATCTCAATGAAAGATGTAGTGGATATATTAAGAAAATAAAAAGAAGGGAAAAACAGAAATATGATTAATACGGACAGTCCGGTAAAATTTACAAAAGAAGCAGTAGACGGGCATGCAAGGGCGGGTGTCATAGAAACTCCTCACGGGAAAATAAATACTCCGGTTTTTATGCCGGTAGGGACACAGGCGACAGTAAAAGCAATGACAAAAGAAGAACTGGAAGAAATTAATTCTCAGATAATTTTAGGAAATACCTATCATCTGTATTTAAGACCGGGAGATGAACTGATAAATGATTTCGGAGGTTTGCATAAGTTTATGAACTGGGACAGACCTATACTTACCGATAGCGGAGGATTTCAGGTTTTCAGCCTTGGAGATCTTAGGAAAATAGAGGAGGAAGGTGTACATTTCAGATCTCATATAGACGGATCAAGACATTTTCTTTCTCCGGAAAAGTCCATATCCATACAGAATAACCTTGGAAGTGACATAATAATGGTACTTGATGAATGTCCTCCGGGATTATCCACAAGGGAATACATGATACCGTCCATAGAAAGAACAACAAGATGGGCGAAGAGATGTATAGAGGCTAACAGAAATCCTGACAAACAGGGACTTTTTGCAATAGTTCAGGGTGGAATATACGAAGATTTGAGAGATAAAAGTCTGAAAGAACTGTATGAAATGGATAAAGGATTTGCAGGATATGCCATAGGAGGTCTTGCTGTAGGAGAACCGAGAGAGGATATGTATAGAATACTGAAATATATAACTCCGAAGATGCCTGACAATAAGCCGAGATATCTTATGGGAGTAGGAGAGCCTCTCGATATGCTGGAAGCTGTGGAAAACGGAGTAGATATGATGGACTGTGTACAGCCTACGAGAATAGGAAGACATGGTACCGTATTTACGAAGTATGGGCGTCTTGTAATAAAAAATGCCGCATATTCAAGAGATAAAAGACCTTTGGATAAATGTGACTGTTATGTATGTAAAAATTATTCAAGAGCGTATATAAGACATCTTTTCAAAGCTGAAGAAATACTGGGTCAGAGATTGGCAACGTATCACAATCTTTACTTCCTGCTGAAACTTATGCAAGATACAAGAAAAGCTATTCTTGAAGGAAATTTCAAAGAATTTAAGGAAGAATTTGTAAAAAATTATACTAAAGGAAAGGAAAGTGAATGGATAATTCCTGTTTCTTTTTAGTAATGGGCAAATATTATTTTGAAAAAGTGAATGAACTTCTAAATAAAAATTTTTTCAAAAAAATTTACAACAAAAAAAATTAAAATAATTAAATATTAAATAATCTGAATTGAAAATTTTTGTTTTTTTTAAAAAGGAAAAAAACGGATAAAAACAGTAAATTGACAATAAGGATAAAATTTTTGTATAATAGGTGCATTATGGATAAACTGGAAGATTTTTTAAAATATTCCATACTGTTTTCATATTACGGAGAACTATTTTCAAAAAAACAGAAGCAGTATTTGGAATTATATCTTGAGGAAAACGGTTCTTTAAGTGAAATCGCCGAAGAATACGGTGTTACAAGACAGGCTGTTTTCGATAATATAAAAAGAGGTTTTAAACAACTTGATGAATATGAAAAAAAGTTAAGAATGTTTGAAAAGGAGAAAGAACTTAAAAGAAAACTTGAGAATTTAAAAAATAACTTTTCAAAGGAAAATTTAGAAAAAATAATAGAAGATTTTGATTATAATGAGGTGCTTTAATGTTTAACAATTTAGGTGACAGGTTTAAAGATATATTTAAAAAAGTGAGAGGGCAGGGGAAATTAACCGAAGCCAATATGAAAGAGGCTTTGAGAGAAGTAAGACTTGCTTTGCTGGAAGCAGACGTAAATTATACGGTTGCTAAAAATTTTGTTGCAAAAATAAGGGATAAGGCTCTCGGAGAAGATGTAATAAAAGGAGTAAATCCTACACAGCAGTTTGTAAAAATAGTAAATGACGAACTTGTGGAAGTTCTGGGAGGAACAAATGTCCTTATAGCAAAAGCTGCCAAAGCTCCGACAATAATAATGCTTTCAGGATTACAGGGAGCAGGAAAGACTACTTTTGCGGGAAAACTGTCAAAACACTTAAAATCCAAAGGAGAAAGTCCGTTTTTAATAGGAGCTGATGTTTACAGACCTGCAGCGAAAAAGCAGCTGAAAGTTCTGGCTGAACAGATAAAAGTGCCGTCTTTTACTATTGATGATAGTACAGATGTCATTGAAATATGTAAAAAAGGTCTGGAAGAAGCAAAAAATGTTCATGCAACTTATGTAATAATGGATACTGCAGGACGGCTGCATATTGACGAGGAGCTGATGACCGAGCTGAGAAATATAAAAGACAGTTTTACACCTCATGAAATACTTCTCGTAGTTGACGGAATGACAGGACAGGATGCTGTAAATGTAGCAAAAACTTTTAATGAACAGCTCGATATAACTGGAGTTGTCCTGACCAAACTTGACGGAGATACACGTGGAGGAGCAGCTCTTTCTGTTAAGGAAGTTGCAGGAAAGCCGATAAAGTTCATAAGTGAAGGAGAAAAACTGGATGATATTGCTCCTTTTCATCCTGACAGACTTGCTTCGAGAATTTTGGGAATGGGTGATGTAGTTTCCCTTGTAGAAAAAGCACAGGAAGCTATTGATGAAAATGAAGCCAAGAAAATGGAGGAAAAATTCAAAAAAAATCAATTTGATTTTGAGGATTTTCTGAAACAGTTCAAAATGATAAGAAAAATGGGTTCCCTTGCAGGAATTATGAAAATGATACCTGGAGTGGATACAAATACAATTGATATGGCTACTGCCGAAAAAGAAATGAAAAGAGTCGAAGGAATAATATTTTCAATGACGGTTCAGGAAAGAAGAGATCCGAAACTGCTTAATGGAAGCAGAAAAATGAGGATTGCAAAAGGAAGCGGAGTTGAAGTCAATGATGTAAACAGACTTATAAAACAGTTTGAACAGATGAAACAGATGATGAAAATGTTTAACAGCGGAGCTATACCCGGATTAGGTGGAGGAGTGAGAAATAAAGGGAAAAGAAAAAGATAGAATTGAAAATTAAATTTTAAGAACTATTTTATAAAGTAGGAAAATATATTAAATGTGAGTTTTGTATATTTTTCTATTTTTTTATACAGTCCATTTTAGAAATAAAATATTTAGAATTTATTTTTTTAATCTTATAAGTTGATTCCGTCTAATTTATTTAAAAAAATTTAATCATTAAGAAAAGTTTTTTTGATAAAAATATGTCGGGAATCTTTAAATACAAGTGATAAACTATAATAATATCTTTCTTTTTTGAAAATTGCTTTTTTCTTCTGAATGAGGTATAATTAATTATATATAAAA
>JAUNKI010000128.1 GCA_030532815.1 Leptotrichiaceae bacterium | reverse complement strand
AGAATACTGTCCTTTAAAATGGAAAACAACAGATACAGCGGCAATAACAGGGATTTTATTATTTTTTGTTTTTTGCTCTTCTTTTTTTGAAATTATGTGGTACACTTATAATGATGAGATAATTAAATTTACAATATTATGAATTTTTTGAGGAGAGAGAATTTATGAGCTTATTAAGTGGAATTGGAAAAATTATGCTTAACGGGAGAAAGGAACTTACAAAATCAAAGCAGGTTCTTAGTCTGCCTGAGCCTGAAATTGTTTATATTCCTTTGATTATCGGAGCATCGACTGATTTTGAAGTTCACGTGAGTGAAGGAGACTATGTCCATAAAGGAACAAAACTGGCTACAAGAAAAGATCTTTATGTTCCTTTATATTCGCCTGTTTCGGGAACAGTCAAAGGAATTGAAAAAAGAATGCACACATCAGGAAAAATTCAGAATCATCTGCTTATAGAAAATGATTTTAAAGATGATGAAATTATCCCGTTTTCCTACGAAAATCCCGACAGCCTTTCGGCAGAAGAGTTAGTGGAAGCAATTAAGGAAATAGGAATATTGGGACTTGGAGGTTCGGGATTTCCTACATATGTGAAATATCAGAATGCAAAAAACATTGAAACTGTACTTATAAATGCAGTTGAATGTGAGCCGTATCTTACATCTGACTATAAAGTAATGGAAAAGCATTCTGAAGAACTTTTGGACGGAACACATTTTCTTATGAAAGCCGGGCATGCCGGAAAAGGAGTTATTGCAGTAAAAGTAACAAATGGAGATTTAATTTCAAAATTAAAGGAAAAAGCTGCAAAATTTGACGATATTGAAATAGTGGGAGTTCCTGACGCTTATCCTATGGGTTGGGAAAGAGTTCTTATAAGGGAAATATTTAAAAAGGAATACGATCGTTTTCCCGGTGAAATAGGTATAATAGTAAATAATGCCACAACAGCAATATATCTGTCTGAAGCATTAAGACAGAAAAAAGCAGTGACACACAGAATAGTTACCGTTTCAGGAGAAGGATTGAAAAATCCCGAAAATGTGTATGTTCCCATAGGAACATCAGTAGACTATATAATAGACAAAATCGGAGGATACAACGATAAATATGAAGAAATAGTAGTACTTGCAGGAGGACCCATGATGGGAAAATCCATAGCAAATGCTCAATTTGTCATAAGCAGCTACAGTAATTCGGTAACGGTACTTCCTAAAAAGGATACAGATGAAATGCCGTGTTTACGTTGTGGGCTTTGTGTAGAGTATTGTCCCGCAAAAATACAGCCCGTACAGATAATGAACGGAGAAAAAATGAAAGATTTGGATACGGTAACCAATGCCAGAGCGGATAAATGCATAACATGCGGATTGTGTTCATTTATCTGTCCTTCCAAAATAGAAGTTACCGACTGGGTGGGAAAAGCAAAGACAAGAATAGCCAATGCCCGAAAGGCAGGTGGCAAATAAAATGAAAATAATATTTAAAAGAACTACGCCGAATTACAGAAACATTTTATCTACTCAGGAAATAATGATTTACTTGACAATAACCCTGTTAATTGTTTCCGCAGTTTCCGTAGGGTATTATTTTACTCTCGGTGCGGATTACGGGATAAAAGCAGTTCTGATGATTGGAGTATCACTGATTTCTGCATATTTATGTGAAGCATCTTATTTTTATATGCTTAAGGAAAAAGATATATTAAAAGCCGTAAACAGATCATTTCCTTATGTGACTGCAATACTGTTTGCACTTATTTTACCTATAGGGACTCCATATTACGTGGTCATATCCGGAAGTATATTTTCCATACTTATAGGAAAACTCATATTTGGAGGATTTGGACAGAATATATTCAATCCTGCCCTTATAGGACGGGTTTTTGTGATGATGTCCTACGGAGATAAGCTGACAGCGGTATTACCTTCAAAGTCTGTAGATGCTGCGAGCAGTGCAACGCCTACAACAGTACTTTCAGGGACAAACTGGTCAGGAACTGTTGATGTATCTCTAAGTAATCTGTTCATGGGATTTTATAAAGGATCTATAGGAGAAACTTTTGCTCTGCTTATAATAATACTCGGAATATTTTTAGCAGTTAAAAAGGTTCTGGACTGGAGATTGCCTGTATTTTATATAGGAACTTCCTTTATAATCGCCTTTGTAACAGCACTTGTCCACGGACTGTCCCCTTTCAGTTTTGCTTTAGTACAGATAGGAATAGGAGGACTGATATTTGGTGGGGTATTTATGCTGACCGACCCTGTCACATCTCCTTCGAGTCCGTACGGAAAAATAATATTTGCAATAGGAGCGGCATTTTTTACAATGCTTTTAAGATACAGGTCAAATATGCCTGAAGGAGTTCTTTATTCAATACTTATTATGAATATGCTGACACCCATGATAGATAGATATACTATAGCTCCTACAAATGAAAATGAAAACAGGAAGGGAATATATGTTATAGGACTTATCGGAATAAGTGCTTTATTAATAACATTATTCTGGCGAGGTGCATAATTATGAAAAAATCTTTATATTTAAGTTTGTTTCTGGCAATTGTCAGTATAGTTTCGGCATTTGTCCTGTCAATAACAAATTCATTGACTAAGGAAACAATAAAAAATGCAAGTATTGCCAAGCAGAATAGAAAGCTGGAAACAATGTTCAATAAAAATACGAAATTTACCGAAGAAACAGTTTCGGGAAATTCAGAAATTATAGAAACTATATTCAAAGCTGAAGAAAACGGAAAAATTTCAGGATATATTTACAGTATAAAAACAAAAGGTTACGGAGGAAAAATAAGGTTTCTGCTTGCCGTGACTCCTGACGGGAAATATAAGGCGTTTAATTCGCTGGAACATAATGAAACTCCGGGTTTCGGAACAAAAATGGATGAAGAAACATATAAAAGTCAGTTTGAAAAAAAATCAATTTCAGATGATATAGACGGCATAAGCGGGGCTACAGTGACTTCCAAAGGTTTAGATAAAGGAATAAAAGAAGCGGTTATGCATTTTGAAAAAAATTACAAACAGGAGGACAGAAAATGAAAAAGATTGAACTGATAAAATCCGGAATAATAAAAGAAAATCCCGTATTTGTAATGTTTCTTGGAACCTGTCCCATACTTGCTACTACAAATTCATTGACAAATGCAGTAGGTATGACAGCAGCTTTTGCAGTAGTTCTCATAATAACAAATACAATAATTTCGGCAATGAGAAAAGTTGTTCCTGATCAGATAAGAATACCCGTATATATAGTTGTTATTGCAACAGCGGTAAAATTTTGCGAAATGATGCTGAATGCTTATGCATTGCCTGTATATGAATCATTGGGAGTTTTTCTTGCTCTCATAGTGGTAAACTGTATCGTTCTCGGAAGAGCGGAAGCCTTTGCCAGTAAAAATACGGTGATAGATTCTTTTATGGATGCAATAGGAGTAAGTATAGGTTTCGGAATAAGCCTGATTGCAATGTCAGCTTTCAGGGAAATACTGGGTACAGGGGAATTGCAGCTGAAAAGTTTATTTGACAGCGAAAAAGTTGTATTTCAGATATCAATGTTCAAAAATTACGGAGCATCATTTTTCACATCGGGAGCCGGAGCATTTTTAAGTTTCGGACTGCTGGCGGGATTATTCAATATATACAAAAGCAGACCCGTGAAAAAAGCTGTGAAAAAAGATGACGGAAAAAAAGGGCAGGTGAAATAAGATGGAATTATTTACATTGTTTATATCGGCAGTTCTGATTAATAATATAATTCTTACGAAATATTTGGGAGTATGTCCGTTTCTCGGAGTTTCCAAAAGCCTTAAATCGGCTTTTGGAATGAGCCTTGCAGTAATTTTCGTGATTTTTTCTTCATCTGTTATAACATACGAACTTTATTATAAAGTCCTTGTTCCGTATAATATGGAATATCTGGATCTGATAACATTCATACTTGTTATAGCCTCTCTTGTACAGTTTGTGGAAATGGTGATAAAGAAATTTTCTCCGCCTTTATATAAAGCACTGGGGGTTTATCTGCCTCTGATTACTACAAACTGTGCAGTATTGGGAACTGCAC
This sequence comes from Leptotrichiaceae bacterium, assembly GCA_030532815.1. Taxonomy (GTDB): domain Bacteria; phylum Fusobacteriota; class Fusobacteriia; order Fusobacteriales; family Leptotrichiaceae; genus Pseudoleptotrichia. The sequence goes on along the minus strand of JAUNKI010000128.1, from coordinate 1,702 downwards.
TTCTGAACATAAGGGAAGGATACAATTTTTCACAGATGATAGTAAGTTCAATAGGAGTACCTGTAGGATTTATGCTTGTAATGCTTATATTTGCAACAATAAGGGAAAGATTGGAGCTGGCAGCTACGGTGAAACATTTTAAAGGCAATCCTATTTCACTTATTACAGCGGCAATAATGGCGATGATTATGCTCGGATTTGCAGGGGTGGTGTAAATGAAAATAGAATTGGCACCTTTATTATGGGTACTGTTTCTTGTCGGAATATTTATCCTGACTTATATATTAAATAAAAAGACACCTAAACCTGAAGGATGTGAAAATCTCATAAGTAAAGCAGGCTGTGCCGGATGCAGGCAGTTTTCCTGCGGACATCATCCCGATAGAAAGGAGAAGGAATAATGGATATAAGGGCTATGGTAGTGGCAATGGTTATTTTGGGAATAATAGGAGCTGTTTTGGGGTTGCTTTTAGGGATAGCGGATAAATATCTGCAGGTAAAAGTTGACGAGAGACTGACAAAACTGAATGAAATGCTTCCGAAATTTAACTGCGGAGCATGCGGTTATCCCGGATGCAGTGGTTTTGCAGAAGGCATACTGAACGGAGAAATAAAGTCATTGAAGCAGTGCAGACCTATGAAACCGGCAGTGAGGGAAGAAATAAAGGAATATCTTGAAAATACTCCCGGAAATGACGGGGAAGTTGTTAAAGTTGACGCAAACTAAAAGTATAGGAGCATGTATGGTAGAGTGCATAAAAACTTTTATAAAAAAAAAATCAGTTATTTATAAATATGGAAATATAGGGCTTTTAATGTTAATATTAGCCCTATTTTCAAATTGCTTGGATAAAAAGGAAAGATTGTATACGGAAACGATTGACGGATTATTTGACACGACACATATTCTGACAGGATATGCCCGAAGTGAAAAAGAATTTAAAAAGAATGTTTCCGTTTATGAAAATGAGATGAGAAGACTTGACCGTCTGTATACTGTCTATAAAAATTATGACGGGATAAATAATTTAAAGACGGTAAATGACAATGCCGGTATAAAAGCCGTAAAAACCGATAAAGATATAATAAATTTACTTGAAGAAGCTGTAAGGCTGTATAAGGAAATAAATACTTCAGTAAATATAGCGGCAGGTCCTATAATAGATCTTTGGGAAAATAGAGGTGAAAATGATTTTCCTTCAGAAAAAAAACTGAAAGAGGCTTTAAAATGTACAGATATTAATAATATTGTAATAAATAAAAAGGAGGAAACAGTATTTTTAAAGGAAAAGTGCATGAAAATCAACGTAGGAGCCATAGCAAAAGGATATGCAGTTGAACTGACGGCAGAAAAAATGAAAAAAATGGGGATAGATTCTTTTATAATATCTGCAGGAGGAAATGTGCGGGTAATGGGAAAAAGGAAAGTTCCGAAAAAAGAAGATGAAATTTCCGATTTGAAAAAATGTAGGGAAGAATTCTGTATAGGAGTAGTTTCTCCTGTTTACGGAAATACTGAACTTGATAAGAACAATCCTTACAGAAAAAAAGAATACATGGCAAAAATTGCAGTGACGGATTTATCTGTCGTTACTACCGGAAATTATCAGAGATATTCTGTATATAAAGGAGATGTTTACGGGCATGTTATAGATTTAAATACACTGAAACCGGGAAAAAACTTCGCTTCGGTAACAGTAAT
>JAUNKI010000127.1 GCA_030532815.1 Leptotrichiaceae bacterium | reverse complement strand
GGCAGGTAAAGGCTTACTTGATTACGAAAGTCAACAGTCGGTAATAAAAAATTATGGTGATATTATAAAAAAGGAAATTGGTTATGAAAAAAAGAATAGAGGCAGTAAAAATGAAATGTGAAGAGGCGATAAAAAGAATAGATGATATTTTGTCAGAATCAGAAGAGGAAAAAAAGTATGGACTTTCTGATGATATTTTGCTTAAAATAAAAGGAGAAATAATAAATATGAAAAAAACTTTAGATAAAAGTAAATATAAACCAATTTATGGAATATTTATATCAGATTATCAATTTGCTGATGAAAAATTATTAAATTATTTATTAGATGTTTCAGTTTTTTATAAGAAATATACTTAAAAATAATGGTATATAAAGGTAGAGTTAAAATTTCGGCATTCAAAATTTTCCGAGTAAATATGAAATTATGCTGAAAAGGAAAACAGCTGTTTGAGCGAAGTGAGTTTGCTGTTTTCCAAGCATAATGAATATTTATGAGGGATAAAAAATTTTGTAGCCGATAGCAGGAGTGTGAGGGCGGCAATGAGCCCTCACGGAAAAGATTTATATTATTATAATTTTTTCTTATAAGGACAGGAAACTAAATGGTCATCGATTATACCTATTGCCTGTAAGAAAGAATAAATAATTGTGGAACCGATAAACTTGAAACCTCGCTTTTTCAATTCTTTGCTGATTTTATCGGAAAGTTCGGTAGAAGCAGGAAGTTGAGATAAATTTTCCCATTTATTGATAATCTGTTTATTATCTGTAAAGTTCCATATGTAATCTGAAAAAGAGCCGTATTCTTCCTGAATTTTTATAAATGCCTGAGCATTTGTAACAGTAGATCGGATTTTAAGTTTATTTCTTATAATTCCTTCATTTTTCAGCAGTTCATTCAGTTTAGTTTCATTATATTCAGCAATTTTCTTATAATCAAAATTGTCAAAAGCCTTTCTGAAATTTTCTCTTTTTCTTAAAATGGTATTCCAGCTGAGACCGGCTTGAAACCCCTCAAGTATAAGCATTTCAAATATATAGTGATCATTACGGGACGGTATACCCCATTCAGTATCATGGTAATGAATGTCTTCTTTTCCTTTTGCCCACGGGCAACGATTGTTTTGTTTCATATTTTCTTCTCCTATAAAATTTTAATTTTATTGATATTCTGATTTTCCAAAGTAAGGATAACTTCATGAAAAGGTATTTCAAATAATATTAAAGAATCTCAAATGTTTTCAATAATGTGTTCTAAATATGCAATTTTAGCTATGAACTTACTTTTTAAATCATAAATAGATTTATCACTTTTTCGGATTTTCCCTTTTCCTTTTACAGATTTGCTTGAAGTTTTGGGAGTAGTCGTGAAAGCTACGTTATTATTATGTGAAAATTCTGTTATTTTTTGGCTGTTTTTAAGTGACGACATAAATAGAGTTTTTGTTTTTTCATCATAATAAAAATTAGTAATTCTTACATTGGGAATTTCATCAACTGATGTTGCAATGCTATTTCAGTTTGTTCCCTCATTATATTTTTAAATTCTTCCTGTAATCTGTTCATAGTTTTTTCTACCTTTCTTTTTTTATTTATAGTATACTATTTAAAGGTGTCAGTATTTGTCAATTTTATTTATAAAATATTTAAAATGAAGGAGAAAATATGAATAAAGCAGAAAGAATAAACGATATGATAATATATCTCAATAAGAAAACCTATTTTAATTTAAAAGATATAACCGAAAAATACGGTATTTCAAAAAGAACGGCATTAAGAGATATACAGTCTCTTGAAAAAATAGGAATGGCAATATATTCCGAATTAGGAAGAAACGGAAAATATAAACTGCTGAACAATAAAATTTTATCTCCGATTATGTTTACGGTAGATGAAATATATTCTCTATATTTTGCAATGCTTACTTTGGAAACATATGAAATGTGCCCTTTCAACCTTGACATTGAAAAATTGAAAAATAAGTTTCAGGCATGTCTTTCAGATAAGCAGATAGAAAAAGTTACAATAATAGAAAAAATATTACAGACGGAAATGAAAAAATACAGAAAAAACAGTCCGATATTAAAAGAAATACTTGAAACAGTTATTGAAAATAAAGTGTGTGAAATAACATATAAAGGAAAAACAGGAAAGGAAGAAAGAAAAATACAGTTTTTAAGAGCTTTTACAATTTACGGAAAATGGAAAACGGAAATAATGGACTATGAAAATGAAAATAGGGAAATTTTAGAATGCAATAAAATCCTATCTATAAGAAAAACGGAATTAAAACCCATAAAAAATTTAAATGAAATTATGGAAAATTTTTTATAGGAAATAAAATATATTGCAAAAAATATTAAAAAATGTTAAATTGTTAAAAATGAATTAACGAAATAAAAAGGGGGAAATGTGGCTATAAGTGTACTTAGTTGCAGCTATTTAGGGGTTGAAACATATATCGTGGAAGTGGAAGCCGATATATCCAACGGACTTCCGATTTTTAATATTGTAGGAATGGGGGATCAGGCAATAAAAGAAAGTAAGGAAAGGATACGGAATTGTTTCAAAAACATGAAGCTGGAATTTCCTGTAAAAAGAGTTCTTGTAAATCTTTCTCCTGCAGATATCCGAAAGAAGGGAAGTCATTTTGACCTTCCGATATTTTTAGGAATACTCGCAAGTATCGGTAAGATAAATAACATAGAAAATTTTAAAAATTATCTTGTATTAGGGGAAATATCATTGAACGGGGATATAAAACCTATAAAAGGTGCAATAAATGCTGCAATATTGGCTAAAGAAAGAAAAATAAAGGGAATTATGGTACCTTTGGAAAATTATAATGAAACAAAGCTTATTTCTGGAATAAGAATAGTTCCTGTAAGTAAAATAAAAGAAGCCGCTGATTTTTTAAACGGAGAAATATCCTATGAGGAACTTCAGGAAAATGCTGTAAAATATTGTGAAACGGGGAATGAGGAACCGTTAAGAGAAATTCCCGATTTTTCCGATGTAAAAGGTCAGCTTTTAGCTAAAAGAGCATTGGAAATCGCAGCAGCAGGAGGTCATAACATATTTTTAATGGGAGATCCGGGTTCGGGGAAATCAATGCTGGCAAAGAGATTTATTACAATATTGCCTGAAATGACAGAAACTGAAATAATAGAAACGACTAAAATTTACAGTATATCGGGAATGCTTTCCGCGGCAGAACCGATAATAAAAAAAAGACCTTTCAGGGCACCTCATCATTCGGCTACTCAGACGGCATTAGTAGGAGGAGCTGCAAGGGCGGGAGAAATAACTTTGGCATTGAACGGTGTATTTTTTATGGACGAGCTGGGAGAATTCGGGACAAAAACACTGGAAACGTTGAGGCAGCCTTTGGAAGACGGAAATGTTACCATTTCCCGAGCCAACCTTATAGTTACATATCCTGTGAACAATATAATGATAGCTGCGTCAAATCCCACACCCGGAGGTTTTTTTTCCGATGATCCCCGTTGTAAGGATAGTTTAAGGGATATAAAAAATTATCAGAAGAAGTTTTCCGGTCCTTTGCTGGACAGAATGGATTTGTATGTTGAAATGAGAAGGCTGAGTAAGGAAGAAATATTCAGCGGAGAATTATCCGAAACATCCGAAAAAATAAGAAAAAGAGTTATAAAAGCAAGGAAAATACAGAAAAAGCGGTTCAATTCAGATTTTCTGAATTCCAAAATGAACGGAAAACAGATTTTAAAGTATTGTAAAATAAATAAGGAAACGGAAAAAATATTTGAAAAAGCTGTTGAAGAACTGAATCTATCCATGAGAATGTATGATAAAATATTAAAAGTGTCAAGAACAATAGCAGATTTGGACGGTTCTGAAAATATAAAGAGTGAGCATTTACTGGAAGCATTGAATTACAGGAAAAAATATTGAGAAAAAGTCTGTTTAGTATACATTGGCAATGAAATTTTTAAATTGTTCTATCAATTGAATATTTTTATTTGTCGAAATGTTTTTTTCTTTTAAATTTTAAAAAATGAAAATTAAGTATAATAAACATTGATAAAATGAGTTATTCAGGCATTTTTATATATTCAGATTTATATTGTAAATACAAAATTGAACGATGTTCCGAAAAATGATATAATATTAAAACATAAATATTAAAGAGAGGAGAGCAGTTACATAATCAGGTAATTGCAGGACAATGAGTTTATTATCGGATATGGAAGTATTAAAAGGAGAACTTGCAAATGCAAAAAAAGGAAATGAAAAAGCAATGGAAAACCCGAGAAGGGATACGGATTTTTTCAATAAAAACAATTTTGACAAAAGTTTTCAGACAGAAGAATATTTTGTTGACGGATTTCAGGTTCTGACCGTAAAATCTGAAAATTCTTTAAAACGCCATGTTATTTTTCTTCATGGAGGCGGGTATGTCCTGAGAGCGGTAAGAAGCCACAAAAATATTGTTGAAAAAATAGTGGAAAAATATAATTTGAAAGTTACATTTGTGGATTATCCTTTAGCTCCTGAATATACTGCATGTAAAACTCATGATGTAATGATGAAAGCGTACAGTCTTATTACGGAAAAGAATAAAGGGGATAAATTTTATTTTTTCGGAGATTCTTCAGGGGGCGGATTGGCACTTGCTTTTCTTCAGGAAGCAAGAGACAGGGGAGTTTTTCCTTTTCCCGAAAAAACCGTACTTATGTCTCCCTGGCTTGATATTACTATGACAAATCATGAAATAAAGGATTTTGAAGACAAAGATCCGCTGCTGCCCGTTCAAGGTTTAATAAAAGCAGGAAAGAAATATGCAGGAAATACGGATGTGAAATCAAATCTTGTATCTCCTATTTACGGTAATATGGACAATCTCGGTAAAATAATGCTTCTTTTCGGTACAAATGAAGTACTGTATCCTGACTGTATGAAATTAAGCGACATTATTGATACTGCAATAGGAACGACAGTTGAGCTGTATATCGGGGAAAATCTCTGTCATGACTGGATTCTCGATCCTTTAAAGGAAACAGATGAAACTCTTGACGCAATAGGAAAATTTTATTTGGAATAATTTTTGAAAAAATAAGTAGGAGGAAACAATTTGGCTAAAAAAAATGTACTTGAAAAAGAGCTGAATAAAGAGCTTCATAACGAAATATCGACTATATATAAGAAAATTAAGAAAGATATAGATAAAGCGATAAAAGGATATAGGAAAGCATGGGAAGGAAATGAAAAGGAAGTATTTGCCGAAATTGCCTTCTGCATACTGACGCCTCAGTCCAAAGCAAAAAATGCATGGCAGGCGATTACGACATTGGTGAATAACGGGCTGCTTTTTAAGGGGAAAGCCGAAGAAATTGCAGAGTATCTGAATATTGTAAGATTTAAAAATAATAAATCACGATATCTGGTTGAGCTTAGGGAATTGATGACTGAAAACGGAAAACTGCAGCCGAAAAAAATTCTCGCAGAAAAAGGAAACACTCTTGAAAAAAGAAAATGGATATTTAAAAATATAAAAGGAATGGGCATGAAAGAGGCTAATCATGTACTTAGAAATTTAGGATTCGGACAGGAAATTGCCATACTTGACAGGCATATACTTAGAAATCTTGCCGAGTTGAATATAATTAAAGAAGTTCCCAAATCCATTACTGAAAAAAAATATTATGAAATAGAAGAAAAAATGAAACAGTATTCGGAATATTCGGGAATAGGTATGGATGAGCTTGACTTAGTGTTATGGTACAAAGAAGCGGGAGAAGTATTTAAGTAGAAAAAATGAAGAAAAATTGAAAAA
>JAUNKI010000126.1 GCA_030532815.1 Leptotrichiaceae bacterium | reverse complement strand
TATAGTATTAACTTTGGAATAATCCCGATTTTTTTTATTTGAATCGTAAAACTTATCGTCAATCTTTATATTCCGATGATTCATTAATGCACTTGGTGTGTCATCCTTACTTTTTTTATTTTACCTTCTCTTTTAGCTCCGTTAATTTCTACTTTATTTCTTTTTGCATATAAAATTTCAATTTTTTCAAAGGCCTCATTTTTTTCTTTTATTTCAGCCATAATCATCCTCCTTTTTCATATTATTTCTTATTAATAATCCTCCATTTCTGATACAAATTTTATAATACTTTATTATTTTATGTAAATATTTTACAATATATAATTAAAACTTGTCAAATTTCTTTTATATTTACCCAAAGTGAACATTTAAAGGCATTTAAAGCTGAAAATCCGTAAAAAAATATTACAGAATTTAAAAACAGACAGTTAAAGTTTATTTTTCTTTATTTCTGTCTGTAAATAGCTTATTTTTTTATTTTAAATAACTTAATATTTCTCTTTTATAATTCAAAAATTTTTCCGATAACTGTATTTCTTCATTATTACCTTTTCTATCCATTTCAATTCCGATTTCAGCGGTTATTTTTCCGGGACTTCCCGATAATATATAAATCCTGTCTGAAAGAAGTATGGCTTCATCAATATCGTGAGTTATAAATAATGTGGACATTTTTATTTCTTTCATTATATCAAGGTACCACATATGCATTTTATGCTTTGTTATGGCATCCAGTGCACTGAAAGGCTCATCCAGAAGAGCCACTTCATTGGAAAACATGTAAGTTCTGAGCAGTGCCGCTCTCTGTTTCATTCCTCCTGAAAGCTGACCCGGATATTTTCTTTCAGTTCCTTCAAGTCCGAACTGCCTGAAATATTTCTCCGCCTTTTTCCGTGCCGTTTTTTTACTTTCCCCTTTTATAACAAGGGGAAGAGATACATTATCTATAACAGTTTTGAAAGGCAGTAATAAATCTTTCTGAAGCATATAACTTATATTTCCTGATTTCCCGGTTATATTCTTACCGTTCATTTCCACTGTACCCCCGTTAGGAGACAGTAATCCCGCTATAACGTTGAATAAAGTTGTCTTTCCTACCCCGCTTAATCCTAAAATGCAGACAAGTTCATTTTCGTGGAGTCTGACTGAAATATTTTCGATGACTTTCTTATCTTCAAACTGTACGGAAACATTTTTTGTTTCCAGTTTTATACAGGATTTTCCTTTTTCATTTTTAATTGACGTAGTCATATACACTGCCTTTCATTTAATATTTTATTTTAAATATTCATTGGAAAATCCGTACCCTTTAGGAATTTCTTTTTTTACGAGCTGATTTTTAAACAGCCATTCATAAAATGTATCCCAACGTACCGGATCTATCGTCCCCCATTCAGGTACTTCTGCCTTATACTGATCCGCCAGCCATTTCTGACTTGCTGTTACAAGCTCGGGTTTCAGTTCAGGAGCATTTTTCACTAATATATCGGCAGCCTTTTCAGGATTTGCAATTGCATATTCATATCCCTTCTTTACTGCTCTTAAAACTTTCTTCGCTTCTTCGGGATTTTTTTTCAGATATTCATTATTTGCAATAATAACAGGGCTGTAATAATCAAGCTCCTTACCGTAATCGGAAAATTTCAGGAAATTTGTTTTAAGACCTGCAAGTTCTGTTGCTATGCCATCCCATGCATAATATACCCAGACAGTATCGATATCCGTTTTTAATGCAGTTATAACATCGGTAACTGTATTAGGTATCATTTTTATTTTATCAAAATTTCCGCCGTCATCAGTTACTACCTTTTTGATTATCGCTTTTTCTATTTCATTATCCCATGTGGCATATTTATGGTTTTCCATTTTTTTCGGACTGTCTATGCCTTTATCTTTCAAGGATATTATACCTGAAGTATTATGCTGTATTATAGCGGCAACTGCAGTTACCGGAACAGGTGCATCTGTTGCAAAGGATTTTGCCAATGTATCCTGAAAACTTATTCCGAACTGGGCTCCTCCTGCTCCTATAAGTGCTGTCGTACTTCCTTCAGGAGGCTGTACTATTTCCACATTTTCAAGGCCTTCCTCCTTGAAATATCCCAGCTCCTTTGCTACAAATAAACCTGTATGATTTGTATTCGGAGTCCAGTCAAGAACTATACTTATTTTTGAAGAAGGCGTTTCCGTTGCAGCTTTTTCAGCTCCTTCCATTTTCTTTTCTCCGCTTTCCTTATTTCCTGAATTTCCACATGCTGCAACAAGTACAAGTAAGGAACTTATGAGTAAAGCTTTTAAAAATTTTTTCATTTTGTTCATCTCCTTATATATTTAAAATTAATCTTATTAATAATTTAGTATTTCCGATAAATAAAACAGCTTAAAATAGACTATTGTTTATTTCATCTGAAGGTCCTCATAAGTCAAAAATAATTTTCCGATTATAAACAATATTTCTTTGAAAATTTTTACACTGTTATTTTTATCAGAACAAATCTGAAAACCGTCAAAATGATAAATCTTCAACAAATGTTTTAAATACTATCAATGACAGATTAACATTATTATTATGATTCTACTTAATTTAAAAACTTAAAAATATTGAAAGATATTACGGATTTTATATTTAAAATATGCTCCCACTTGGTAAAAGTAGTACAACATATAAAATTTATGACTTTCTCTGTTTTCGTGTATTAACTGAAGCAGTTTTATTCTAAATTGAATTTTTTATACTTCCTTCAGTTAAAAAAATACTATTTTTCCCAAGGCATAGCCTTTTTCTGTACTTTTTTTACGAGATACATTAAAAACAGACTAATTGCCGATATAAAAAATATTACTGCGAACATTTTATCAAAGGAATAGGACTTTCTCACTCTTGTCATATATACTCCCAGTCCGTCAAATCCTCCGAGCCATTCAGCAACTACCGCTCCTATGACGGAATAAGACACTGAAATTCTGAGGCTTGCAAAAAAATATCCTATGGAACTCGGCAATTTTATATGAATAAAATTCTGAAACGGAGTCGCTCCCATTGTTTTCAGAAGATTTAAGGCATCCTTATCAGCAGATCTGAACCCGTCAAGCAGTCCTACCGTTATAGGAAAAAACGATGTAATAATTATTAACGTTATTTTAGGTGTCATTCCGTAGCCGAGCCATAAAACAAGAAGAGGTGCTATTGCCACTGTCGGAACGGTCTGAGTTATAATAAGTACAGGATAAATCGACTTGTAGGCAAAATCGAACCTGTCCATTATAATTGCCGTTACAAATCCCAGAAGAACTCCCAAACTTAGTCCGAGAAAAGCTTCAGAAAGTGTAAATACCGTATGATGCATAAGAAGCTTAAAATCCGAAATAAATGCCCTGATAACATCCGAAGGCGAAGGCAACATAAATTTCGGCACAATTCCCGCCATTGACAATATCTGCCATAAAACAAGAATAAAAGCTATAATTACGAAAGGAGCCGCCTTATCGGCAATTTTACTCAGAATGTTTCGAGATTTTCTGCTCAATAGTCAATACATCTCCTTCCGGTCTGTAAATTATCTTTACGTGAGACATAACTCCCGGAGCTCCCGCCTTTACAGCTATAATCTGACACTGTTTCACTATTTCCATCAGTTCTTCGTATTCCCCTTCTACTGTTGTTTCAAAAGGTCCCACAAGGGTTTTCAATTTTTTACTTTTAATATAAGCTATAACTTCATCTATAACTCTTATCGCTTCATTTCTATTATGCACACTCGGTGTAACCTGTATTGCAATACTTGCGTTTATTTTATTCGACATAAAAAAATCCTCCTTTAAAATTTGACAAAAGGAGGTTTTTAATATTAGTCTTACAATTTCATCTTTATTTTTAACGGGACTATTTAATATTTTTATATTATAAATAAAATTTACCGTTTTTGTAAAATCTGAATTATTAAAAGATACTCCCTTCGTCGGCATTATCCGAATCAGGTTTGACGGGTTAAGTTAATAATAACTACTCTCAGCAATATAGCTCCCCGGTATTTTAATTTCTAAATTATTTAACAACAGTATATATTTATTTGTTTTTAAAGTCAAGAAAATTTTATAATTTTTACTTAGTATCCTTTATTCATCATTATCTGAAAATACAGATCCATGAAAATAAAAATATTTATACTGTCCAGTACAATCATCGACAAATAAATATATTTCTCCAATTTCCCGTTTCCCTTTTCTTTTTTTAATATGAGATACAATATTGTTAACTGCCAAAATATAATAAAAGGATATGTAAAATTCAAAAGCAGATTATTTATCATATCGGTTATTAACAGTATAACTGCCGAATACTGAAATATCTTTCTCTTTTTTTTCTTCTGAATTAAAAAAATTATAATTATCATAATATAAGACATTAAATGGATACTGAAATAATAAAGTTTGTAAAAACTTGTATAAAACAGTATAAATACAGCTGAAATGTATAGTATTCCCGATATTAAATCCGTTTTCAGATACATTTTCACTTCTTTTTTCAAGACTGTCATTCTTACTAAATTTGATATAATTCTAAAAATATTATAACCTGACAGAACTACAAAAATAACAGGAACTAAAAACATAAACTCTGTCAGCAGATTACTTATTCTCATATTTTCTCCTTATAAATTTCGATTTTTTACTTTAATCATTCAGTTCTTCACTCATTATAAAATGGGTAAATATCATATCTTTCACAAACATACATTTCCATCATTATATTGTTCTGTTTCCAATACCGTACTGTTTACTATATTATTAAAATATTCATAAAAACTGTAAAATTAACAGAAGCTTATATATATTCTTTTAAAAATCCGTTATTAATAAAAAATAGACAGATAATTTTATTAATTTAAAAACATATATTTTAAAAATTTATATCCGCTTCTTTTGGAAAATTTCTGATTATATGCTTTTAAACAATGTCAATTTATCTGTCTGAAACTACTTCTTTCTGAAATGACACAAATTAAAAATAATTTTAAAACCGTAAATTTATATTTTTCAAATTATAAACTGTTATTTCTGTCAGCTTTAAAAATTTGTAAAACACACAGTTCAGAATATGTTCTCAATTTAAAAGACAGTTTTAATTTCTATTATTTAATAATTTTCAGGAAACAGTATTCTTTCCACTCCTTCAATAATTATATGAAGTATCATCATATGTACTTCCTGTATTCTGTCGGACGTTTCACCGGGAATAATGAATTCATAATCACACATCCCTTTCATTTTTCCGCCGTCTTTTCCTAAAAGACCTACTGTTTTAAGCCCTCTTTCCTTAGCAGCTTTTACTGCTTCGATTATATTTCCTGAATTTCCCGATGTAGATATTCCGAAAAAGAAGTCTCCTTTCTGTCCGAATGCTTCCACACCTTTTGCAAATATAAAGTTAAATCCATAGTCATTTCCTACACATGTAATATGTGAAGAATCACTTATACTTATAGAAGGAAGTGCCTTTCTGTCCTTTCTGAATCTTCCCGTAAATTCCTCGGCAAAGTGCATTGCATCACAGTTACTCCCTCCATTTCCCGCTATGAGTGATTTATTTCCGTTTTTATATGCTTCTGCCAGTTCTTCGGAAATTTTTACGGTTTTTTCAATGTTTTCATTATTTTCAACAAATTTTTTTACTGTTTCATAAGCTGTCACATATGAATTTCTAATATGCTCTTTTAACAAAATTATCACCTCATTATATTTTATATATTATCTTGCTGTATTTATTTTTTTCTCGGTAAACAGAGTTTTATTTATTTTATAATTCTGTAAAAATTCCACAAATTTGGTAATTCCTTCCTTA
>JAUNKI010000125.1 GCA_030532815.1 Leptotrichiaceae bacterium | reverse complement strand
TTACGTGTGGTTTACTTCTCTCAAATTTAGCTTTTGCCATTCTTTCTTTCCTCCATATAGTTAAATTTATATTTTATTCCTGTATATTATATCATATACATAAAAAAAATGCAACTTCCAAGTTGCTTTCATATTCAGTATTATGGTGCCGCTTGTCGGACTCGAACCAACCACCTGCTGATTACAAGTCAGCTGCTCTACCAGATGAGCTAAAGCGGCAACAAAACTATTATATTAAAAACTTCGTATTTTGTCAATAATTTATTTTATTTCCAGAACAGTATGTCTATTATTGTTTTTTTATCAGGTATTCCTTCTATTTTTTCGCCTTTTTTTATCCAGTATTTTTTTTCGGAAATGTCATACAAAGGCTTATCCGCCAGACTGTCAGAATAAAATTTCACAATTTTGTAGTCTATATTATTTTCTTTCGCCCATTTATCCAACTTTTTTACTTTTTCAACTCCTTTATTATTTTCTCCGGATATTTCGGCAATAAATTCTCCATTTTTACCTTTTCTGAAATCCGTTCCGAAAATAACATCGTATCCCGATGATAAAAGAAATTTTTCTATTAAAAACAGTGGAGTTGCCGAACTGACTATAACCAGTTCAGCTTCTTCCCTGTTTTTTTTCAGTTCGTTTTCCGTCCATTTATATATTTTATCCGAATATACAGTCCAAAAACCGTCAATTATTTCCTGTATTTCTTTTGTGGAATGATTTTCGAGAAACACATAAAACTTTTCCTTCAGCTTCTTCAGATCAATTATTTTTATTAAATACAAAAATACATATCTCAGATACAGAAGAAAAAATAACAGTGCTTTTACAGGATATCTTTTAAAATAATATGTAAAAAAGTTCGTACCTGATTCTCCTCCGTATATAGTTTTATCAAAATCATACACGATTATGTCTTTTTTCATACTGCTCCTTTCATTAAATTACCAAACCATTTTTGACCCTTTTCAGACTGTTTAATTTATAAATTCAAAAACATCTTTTTCAAAAATCATATTTTTTTCCAATTTTTCTTTTATATCTTCTTCAAAATCATTAAAATTTTCATTTTTAAATTGCTTTAATTTTATTTTACATTCATGACCCAAGTCTTCATTTTTTAAAATATTTTTTATTTCTTCATTTATAACAAGGATTTCATTTACGGAAATTCTTCCGTCATAACCGTTTATACACTTTTCACAGCCTTTTCCCAAACAATTTCCGCATTTTTTTCCTGTCAGCCTCTGGGCTATAACTCCCACTAAGGAATCGAGAATTAAATATTTCGGTATTCCCATATCGGACAGTCTTGTAACAGTGGAAACTGCATCATTTGTATGAATCGTAGCAATGACGAGGTGTCCTGTAAGTGCGGCTCTCACTGCTATTTCAGCTGTAATTTCATCTCTTATTTCGGAAATTATTATTATGTCAGGGTCATTTCTCAAAGTATTTTTAAGCACTTCGGGAAATGTAACTCCTATATCTTCATTTACCTGAACCTGGACTATTCCTCTTATTTTATTTTCTACAGGATCTTCCACTGATATAATCTTTTTTTCTCCGCTGTTCAGTATATTAATCATTGACATGAGTGTAGTTGATTTCCCTGAACCTGTGGGACCGCTTATGAGGATCAGTCCGTACTTTCTTTTTAAAATCCGTTTTAACATTATTCTGTTTTTTTCTGAAAATCCCAATGTTCTAAGTTCGGTATTTTCAAGATAGCTTTTCAATATTCTGAGAACTATGCTTTCTCCGTTTACGGTAGGCATAAACGCCGATCTTATATCATAATTTTCCCCGTTAAACATAAAAGAAAAATTTCCGTCCTGAGGTTTTCTTTTTTCAGCTACATTCATCTCAGACAGAATTTTCAATCTTGAAATTATTTCAACTATATTTTTGGATAATGTCTGTTTATTTACTTTACCGTTCAATTGGAAACTTTCTCTTAAAATTCCGTCTATCCTAAATTTTATCTCACTTTCCCCATTATCGTATTTTATATGAATATCACTTGCTCGTGCCTTTATTCCTTCTTCAAGAATATCATTTACATAAGATATAACATTTTTCATTGTCCTCAACCTTCCTTTTTCCCCTTTAAATAATTTTCACTTTATTTTACCGCAGTTGTTCTGCCTAATTCCTCCAATGTCATTTCATTCTGTTTTTTCAGTGTTTTATATAAGCCCTTTTTCAAAAAATTATACCATTTCAGTTTACTTTTCATATTGTCTATCCCTTTTATTGTTTCTCTTATCTGAAGTTTTAAAAAATCCAGTTCCTCATAGGATAATGCAATCTCTTTTGTTTTTTCCTTTTTGTTTTCTTTTGTTATTTTTGTTTCTTTATCCAGATAATTGAAAAACTGAAAAAGATTAGGCAGCTGTTTTTCATAAATTTTCATCTGCTTTTTCATTTCTTCTATCAGTTTTGTCAGATAACTTCTTGTGCTTTTGCTCAATGTAACTTTCGTTTTTCTTTTTCCTTTACCTATTTTCTGTACAAGCTGACTCATTTTCGCCTGTGCTTTGGCATTTACCAAAGTCATGTCATTTATCGTATTGGGATTTACCATTTTTGCCATATACTTTTTTATCCTTTCATTAGCTTTTTTATTTCATTTAATATTACATTACCTTCTCTCAGTAAAGTGACCTTTCCGTTTTCATATTTTATTATTGTAGAAGGGACACCTGTCAGCTGCATTTCTCCTCCTATGATATAATCAGCTTTATCAATTATTTCCTTATTTATTTCACTTAATCGGGTAACGGGATTTTCTCCTGAAATATTGGCACTTGTAGTCAGAACCCTTCCCCCTGCTCTTTTTATTATTTCAAGGGCAGTTCTGTTTTTAGGTATTCTTACTCCTAATGTTTCGGATTTCCCGTCAAATTTTTCCACAAATTTCATATCTGCTTTAAATATTACGGTTAATTCTCCCGGCCAGAATTTTTCCAAAACAGGAAAAATTTTTTTAAAATTTTTATCTGATACATTTATTAACTCATTTAATCTTGAAATCTCATCAATTAAAGCTATTATTTTTTTTGAAAAGTCTCTTTTTTTTATTTCATAAATTTTTTTAACTGCTCTTTCTTCAGGAATTGCCCCTATTCCATAAACAGTGTCTGTGGGAAATACTACGACACCTCCGTCCCGAAGTATTTCAGCCGCTGTTTTTATATCATTATCCATTAAACTGTTACTTCTCTTTCTTCAGCAGGCATTTCAAACAGATCGCTTATAGCTTCATTCCAATATATTCTTTTTATTGTTTCGGCAAACATTTTACTTGTTGAAAGAATTCTCAGTTTATCAAATATTTTATCTTCAGGCAGTTCAATACTGTCAGTAATGACTACTTTTGTCAATGCTGATTCTTTCAGTCTCTGAACGGCAGGACCCGAAAATATACCATGAGTGGCACAGGCATAAACTTCCATAGCTCCCTTTTCAATCAAGGCTTTTGCAGCATTGCATATTGTTCCTGCTGTGTCTATCATATCATCTATTAATATCGCTTTTTTCCCTTTAACGTCTCCGATTATGTTCATTACTTCAGATTCATTTGCCTTGGGTCTTCTTTTGTCTATTATCGCCAAAGGAGTATGAAGCCATCTCGCAAGTCCCCTTGCTCTTTTTACTCCTCCCACATCAGGAGAAACTACTACGGTATCTTCAGGATTAAATCCATATTTTATAAAATGTTTTGCCAAAATAGGCAATGCTTCCATATGGTCTACGGGAATATCAAAAAATCCCTGTATCTGTCTTGCATGCAAATCCATAGTAATAACCCTTGTAGCTCCTGCCACTGTAAGAAGATTTGCTACAAGTTTCGATGTAATCGGCTCTCTCGGACTTGCTTTTCTGTCCTGTCTTGCATATCCGTAATAAGGAATAACCGCTATAATTTCCTTTGCCGATGATCTTCTAAGTGCATCAATAAATATAAGTAACTCCATTATATTCTCATTTACGGGCTTTGATGTGGACTGAACGACAAATACTTTGCATCCCCTCACACTTTCATTAGGCTTTATGAACGTTTCTCCGTCAGCGAATTTTATAAGCTGAACTGATGATAGTTTCATATCCAGATGTTTTACTATATCTTCTGCCAGTTTTCCACTTGAAGAACCTGCGTAAATTCTGATCTGTTCACTTGAAGTTTCCATTTTATTTATTCCACCCTTCTTTATTGGTTTGTCTTGCTCTTCCGAATGCCAATGTTTTTTCAGGAACTTTTTCCGTTATTGTCGAACCGGCTGCGGTAAATGCTTTTTCTCCGATTTCCACAGGAGCGACAATAGTTGAATTACTTCCTATAAAAGCTTTTTCTCCGATTATTGTCTTATGCTTACTTTTTCCGTCATAGTTGCACGTAATTGTTCCTGCACCAATATTCGTATCTTTTCCCACTTCAGCATCTCCCAGATAAGTCAGATGTCCGGCTTTTACTCCTTCTTCCAATATCGAATTTTTTATTTCCACAAAATTTCCTACGTGTACATTTTTTTTCAGATAAGCTTTCGGTCTTAAATGTGCAAAAGGTCCCACTGTCGCCCCTTCTTCAAGAGTTGACTGTTCTACAAGAGAAGACTCTATTTTTACATTATCTCCTATTATGGAATTTTCTATTCTCGTATTTCCGAATATCTTACAGTTTTTTCCTATTTCGGTTTTCCCCTGAATAACTACATTAGGATAAATCACTGTATCCTCACCTATTATAACCTGTTCCTCTATGTATACAGCATCAGGATCTATAATTATTACTCCGTTGTCCATGAGTTCGGCATTTTTCCTATTTCTCAGTATTTTAGATGCCTGAGCCAGCTGAACTTTGGAATTTACTCCTAAAACCTCATCTTCATCTTCTATCTGATAACTTTCCAATTTATAGCCCGAATTGGATAAAATTTTAATTGCATCTGTTAAGTAATACTCCCCTTTTAAATTATTGTTATTTATTTTTCCGATAGCTTCTATCAGGCTGTCATATTTAAAAATATATACTCCCGTATTTACTTCGTTAATTTTTCTTTCTGTTTCATCAGCTTCCTTTTCTTCAATAATATCAACTACATTTCCGTCTTTTTTTATTATTCTGCCGTATCCGAAAGGATCCTTAACTTTACATGAAAGAAGTATACAGTCAAGTTTTTTATTGTAAAACTGCTCTTTCATTTTATTTAATGTTTCTTCTTTAAGTAAAGGGGCATCTCCATAAGTTATTAAAACGTCATCTTTATATTTCTCAAGTTTATCCTTTGCCATTAGAACTGCATGTCCTGTACCCAGCTGTTCTTTCTGTTCAACATACTCCACATCTCCCATTACTTTTAAAACTTCGTCTTTTTTATGTCCTAAAATAAATATGTTATTTTCAGTTCCTGCATTTTCCAATACTTTCAAGACTCTTTTTAACATGGGCATTCCGTTTACTTCATGTAGAACCTTCGGCTTTTCGGATTTCATTCTTGTCCCTTTTCCCGCAGCCAATATTAGCGATATCATTTTTCCTCCTTATTTATAATATTTCTATAATTTTTTATAAAAAATTTCCGTTATTTATCTATCTTATGATTATAGCAATTTTTTTTAATTTATTCAACGATTAATCTGAATAATAATGTGAAAAACTGTTTTTCAATTTTTTTCTCTTTTATAAAATTTAAATATTGAGGGAGGAAGTGAAATATAAAGAAACAATTTTAAACGAAAGTACAGTTAAATTGTAAAGGTAATAGAAATATAGACTTAAATCACGAGTAAAAACCCAACATTCAAATTATTTCAACGAAAAAAATACGGGAATGAGCGTAAAG
>JAUNKI010000124.1 GCA_030532815.1 Leptotrichiaceae bacterium | reverse complement strand
CTTATTTTTACACCAGTACAAATTTATTTAAAATAACAGATTATAATTAAAAAACATATTTATAAAAAGATAATAGTTAAAAACGTCTTACAAATTAAAACTTATTTTCAGATTGTATATTATAACATTATTTTATAATAGTGATATTATAATATACATAAATTAATTTCCGAAAATAAAATTTTTACGATTTGTGAGACGTTTTTTATTATTATTTAAAAATTTGTTTTTCCTATACTATATTTGCTGTATTTCAGTGTATACAAACAGCAGGTATTTTAAAAATATATACTGTAAATTAACATGCAAATTATTTTTTATTCAAAACCTGTTTATAAATAAACAACAGTGCAGGAAGTATTATATAGCCTATTATCATTGCTGAAATCGCATACCAGTTGGTAACCATTTCCCCTTCGGGATTTTTTATGGAAAACTGTCCGATCCAGTTAAATTTGGCCAGTAAGAATACTGTTAAAATTATTGAAAGTACCGGAAAAATCACATCGGTTACATAACTTTTCTTTGCATCCAGTACTTTTTCCTTGTTTTTTCCGTAAAAGAAGGAAATAACTCCTAAAGGTACAATAATAAACTGTACAAATCTTGAAATGGAGCTTATTATCATTATTCCCATCATATTATAGTTGAACGCCATAGGAATAATTATCGCCAATGCAGCAGTTACTAAAAATGCCCTTATAGGAAGTCCGCTTTCCGTTCTTTTGTCAAAAAATTTAGGAACCTGATTTTCCCTTGCCATTGCTTCAAAAACTCTCGGAGTGTGAAATGAAGCGGCTACGTTTATTCCGAACATGGAAATTAAAGCTCCATATATTATAATATTTGAAATGAGCTTATTTTCAAATACGGATGACAGTACAACGACCTCTTTGGATGTAACCATAGCTACAGGATTAATAAACATTGAAACTAAAACTATTCCGAAATAGATTACGGCAATAATTCCTATGGCAAGAGGTATCGCACGCGGAAGATTTTTTTCAGGATTTTCCATATCGCTTGCTCCGCTTGCAACACTTTCAAATCCTGTGAAAGCATAAAAAGCTGCTATAACGGCAGTAACAAATCCCGTAGTAGTTAAAGCGGGAATCAGACTTTCCCCGGCTTCGTTTTTCAACATATCCAGTTCAGATAAATTATTCTGTCCGGTTTTTATTAAAATAAAAATTCCTGCAATAATTGTAATACTTAAAGCGAGCAATTTTCCGATTGTGGAAAGGTCACTTATAAATGTCAGAGTTTTTGTTCCTATAAGGTTAATAATAAGAAGTATTGTCATTAAAACGAGAAAACCTATAGTTATATTTCTTATATTTCCGCTGTCGATTTTAAAAATTGACAGTGTAGTTTTTACTACTCCTGTAGCCATAACTCCCCAAGCGATACTTGCAGCTACGAACCTTGTTATTCCCACATACATTCCGACATTTTCACCGAATGCAGCTTTGGAATAAGCATATGCAGCTCCGTTTTTTGTAACATATTTTGCTGCCGAGGAAAAAGTTATTGCAAGCACTGCAGCGAAAACCGCTGCACACAAATATATCCACGGAGCAAGACTTCCCGATAATTTTGCGACACTTCCCGGAGATAGAAATATTCCGGTTCCTATAATTGAGTTTATTGTTAATAATACTATTGACCAAAATTTTATTTTTTTATTTTCTTCCATTGTTTTATACCATTCCTTTCTTTGCTTTATTTATAAATGCTGAAAATAAAAGGTTCATATCATCGTGGACTTTAAACAGCATTTCAGGATGCCACTGCACTCCAACAAGAAAAGGGTAATTTCTGCATTCGATGGCTTCTATTACTCCGTCTTTCGCCTGAGCGGTTATATCGTAGTTTTCGGCTACTTTTTTTAAAGTCTGGTGATGAAAAGAGTTGACTCTTATTTCATCGGAACCGAATATTTCGTATAAATGAGAATTTTCAGAGATTTTTACACTGTGAGTTTTTAATTCAGGGCTATGTCCCTGTGAATGTTTGTATACAGGAACGGAATCAATATACGAAAGATCCTGATATAAAGTTCCTCCTTCATAAGTATTTATAACTTGCAGACCTCTGCATATTCCTAAAATAGGAATACCTTTTTTCTTAGCTTCCGACAGGAGAAGATAGTCGAATTTGTCCCTTTCAGGGAAAATCTCTCCCAATTTCTGTTGAGGTTCCTCACCGTAATTGAACGGAGAAACGTCATGTCCTCCAGATAAAATAAGAGCGTCAATATGACTTATAAGCTGCTCTGTTATTTCCCTTTCTTCGTTGAAAGGGATAATTACCGGTAATCCTCCGTTTTTTATAACGGCATCTACATAGTCTTTATTCACATAAGTTCTTTTATATCCGGGGAACATACCTCCCTGATCAGTTATTATACTCGAAGATATACCGATAATCGGTTTTTTTTCCATAATTAATCACTCCATAAAAATTTATTGTATGTTCTAAATTTGATATTTAAATAAAAAGAGAAAAATTATAAATTTATATAAATAAAGAATTATTGAATTTATCAGATTTTTTCCCCATTATTTTTAATAATTTTCCGTTATTTACATAACGTTGAAAAATACACCCGGTCCTATAGGTATTTTTGCTGTGTACCATAGTATAAGCATGAGAGTCCATCCTATAAGGAATGAAAGTGAATACGGCAGCATTATCGAAATCAGAGTTCCGACACCTGCATCTTCATCATATTTATTCATATATGCCACAACTAGAGGAAAATAGCTCATAAGAGGCATAATAATGTTTGTTGAGGAATCTCCTATTCTGTATGCCAGCTGAGTTACTTCAGGAGATATATTGAGATTGTACATCATAGGAATAAATATCGGTGCCATTATCGCCCATTTTGCCGATGCCGACGCCATAAAGAGGTTTATAAATGCACATAAAAATACAAAAGTAATAATTAGAGGGAGGCCTGTAAAACCTATATTTCTTAAGAAAATAGCACCTTTTACCGAAATTATAAAGCCTAATTTTGAATGATTGAAATAACTTATAAACTGAGCGGCAAAAAATACTATTACAAGGAAGAGTGACATACTTTCCATTGATTTATTCATTCCTTTGACAATGTCTTTTCCGTCTTTTATACTTTTTGTTATTTTTCCGTAAACTATACCCGGAATAAGAAAGAAAAATAAAATTGTAGGTACTATTCCGCTGCTGAGATAACTGTTCAGCGTATAAGTGGAAGTTTTAGGATCAAAAGTTTTCAGGAGTGCGTTTTTCGGGAAAATAAGGAATGCCATTACAATTATGAATAATAAAAGGGAAATTCCTGCCCAGAATAGTCCTTTGTTTTCATTTTCAGTTAATTCGGAATATTCAAATTCATGATTGTCATTTTTGTATTTACCTAACTTTGGTTCAACAATTTTTTCAGTGATAAAAGTTCCTATTACAGTCAGTAAAAGTGTCGAAAGTGCAAGAAAAAACCAATTGGCTGTCGGGCTTACGGTATGTTCTATTCCCGAAGCTTTGAGGGCCTCATTGGTAAGTCCTGCGAGCTGGGCATCAATAGGACCAATCAGCAGATTTGCCGAAAATCCGGCGGAAACTCCTGCAAATGCAGCGGCAATCCCTGCAAAAGGATGTCTTTTCAGACTCATAAATATGATTCCTCCCAGAGGAATTACTACAAGATAACCTGAATCAGCAGCAATGTTTGAAATTATTCCGACAAAAACAACTGCAGCCGTTATATATTTACCTGATACCGACATAACGATTTTTTTCAGAAAGGCGTCTATCAATCCTGAATATTCAGCAACTCCGACTCCGATTATTGCGACTAATGCCACTCCCAAGGGAGCAAATCCTGTGAAATTTTTAACCATCGAAGTTACCATATATACAAATCCTTCACGATTCATAAGAGAAACAGGAGTTACAACTACATCTTTTCCGGCTTTTGCATCAAAATAAGAAACTGAAATTCCCATTCTATGTACAATTTCAGAAGCAAATATTACAATTATCGCCAAACTGATAAAAATAAACACCGAATGAGGAAGTTTATTACCAATTTTTTCAATACAGCTGAAAAAAGCTGAAGTATTTTTTTCTTTTATGTTTTTTACATTATCTTTCATATTTTCCTCCATAGTCAACTTCTTTTTTGCAGATTTTAAATATTACTTTATTGTATTTAATGCTTCTTCAATGTCACTTATCAAATCTTCGTAATCCTCTATTCCTACGGACAGTCTTACAAGTCCTGAAGTTATTCCCATTTTTAGACGTTCTTCTTCAGGAACACATGCATGGGACATTTTTACAGGATAGGACAGTATTGATTCCACACCACCTAAACTGACTGCAACAATAGGATATTTTATACATTTAAAAAACTGCTTTACAGCTTCACAGCATCCCAGATCAAAAGACAGTACTGCTCCTCCGCTTGAAGACTGTTTTTTATTAATTTCATAACCTTCATGGGATTTAAGTCCGGGATAATAAACTTTATGGACTTTCGGATGCTTTTCAAGATATTCTGCTATTTTAAGGGCGGTTTCCGAACTTTTATTCATCCTTATTTCCATTGTTTTCATCCCTCTCATAAGAAGCCAGCATTCTTCAACTCCGGGTAAGGCACCTAAAATAATCTGCTGTTTTTTAAGTTCCTGATATATGGCTTCACTATCAGTAACAATCATACCTAAAACTACATCACTGTGTCCGTTCAGAAACTTTGTAGCACTATGGATGACAATATCCACACCAAGTGAAATGGGGTTCTGATATTGAGGAGTCATAAAAGTATTGTCTATAATTGTCAGTAAATTATACTTTTTTGCAATATCAACAACAGCTTTTATATCCGTAATTTTTAACAGGGGATTTGAAGGAGTTTCCATATAGAAAGCTTTTGTATTATCCTTTACAGCTTTTTCCCATTCATCAGTATCCGTTTCGTCAACGAAAGTTACTTCAATTCCGAAACGGGGAAAAATTTCAGTAGCAAGTTGAAAAGCCCCTCCGTATACATCTTTACACATAACAATGTGATCTCCTGTGGAAAAGGAGAGTAAAACTGCAGTTATTGCCGCCATTCCAGAAGAAAAGGATAATCCGAATTTTCCTCTTTCAAGACTTGAAATCGCTTCTTCAAGAGCTTCTCTTGTAGGATTTCCGAATCTTGAATAAGTATACTTCTGATCATTGTCTATATCATTCTGATGAAATGTAGATGCCTGACATATGGATATGGAAGATGCTCCTGTGGATTTATCAATCATATTGTATCCGTGTAAAACTTTAGTTCCGAATTTCATAACTACCTCTCTTTCTTTTAAGATTATTTTTTGATTTTGAGATTATTATTTAAGTACTATGTTTTATAACTTTTTCATTCATATTACCTCCATTAATATTTAAACTTTCCTTACTATAATATTTTAATACATTTTTTCATATAGTCAATAGCATTTTATAATTTTTTTTTGTCTTAATAATATTTTATTTTCAAAATTATAAATAAAAAATAGATTTTATGCTTTTTTCTAAAAATAATCAAAAAAATACCAACTCAAATTATTTTATACTCAAAAATACTCCATTCACTAAAAAATCACAAACTAGCTTTGCTCAGACAGTGATTTTTCTAAACGCTCATTCCCATATTTTTTTCGTTGAAATAATTTAAATGTTGGATTTTTAACTTGTATTTTAATTTTATACTTCTTCTCTCCTCATAGTTTAACTACATTTTCATTTAAGATTATTTATGTAATTTCATGAAAATTATAAAAAAACACTTGCTTTATTTTGAAAATAAATGTATAATTTTGAATATAAATAATGAAAAAAATATTAATATGAACATATTAATATTTAAATGGAA
>JAUNKI010000123.1 GCA_030532815.1 Leptotrichiaceae bacterium | reverse complement strand
AATAAACACTGAAAAAACTGAAGTTAATAAATTAATAAGAAATTTTGAAAACACGGAATATTTCGGATATATGTTTTTTATCGAATATGACGGTGAAAAATTTGACTCCTTTGATGAAAATCCCGAAAAGAAAAGTGTAAAGTCAGAATTCAGAAAATTACTTGAAAAAAACAGTGTAAGAATTTTTAAGGGAATTCAGCAGGCGGGCAGAACAGATAAAGATGTAAATGCTGAAGAAAACATATTTTATATAAATTCAAAACAGTATATAACATATGAAAATTTTATTAATAAATGTGAAGGAATGAAAATAAAGGGAATATACAGAACACTGCCTTTTCTTGAATTTCCCGAGATGGTAGAAAAGCGTTATTATGTCTACGCATATCCTGAATATTTAATAAAAAATGATGAGAAAAAAATAAGGAAAAACTGCGAAGAGCTGTCAGGGGAAAAAAATTACATAAAATTTACTTCACAGAAAGGAAAATATCTTAAAAATCATATAAGGAAAGTCTATGTGGAATTTGAAAAGGGAAAACTGTATTTTGAATCTGACGGATTTCTTCCCCAACAGGTACGTATAATGAGCAGTTTTATTTTAAATGGAAATATGAAACCTCTTCCGGGAAAATATCTGACTTTTAAAAAGGCGGAATTATCGGAAAAAATGAAAAAAATAATATTTAATAATGTAAATAAGAAGATAATTGAAACAGAGGCAAAAATTTTAAAAGATGACGGTAATATCTTAAGTAAAGTTGAAAATATAGAAAAAAATGATTATTTCTATATTTTTTACGTAAAAGAAGAAAATAAAAGTGAAATAATCGGTAAAAAAGGAAAAAATATAAAAAAGTTGAAAAAAATATTCGGAAATATTGTAATTAAAAAGAAATTTTAGCAGGAAAAACGGAATATTATGTAAATCTAAGAATGATAGAGTATAATTAAGGGAAATTATTCAGAAGGAGAAAAGAATATCTCAAATTGAAAGCTGTGTTTTATATGCATTATTTCGGATATCGGAGTTTAAAAATCCGAAATTACCTGAAATTATGATGAAAAATAAAATATTATTTGAGAAAATTCGTTAAGTAAATGTATGTAGTAAAAAAAGGTATGGAATATTTTTTTCCTGAAATTGATGAAAATATATATAATGAAGCTGTACAGCATTTATCCGTAAAAGAGCGGAAAATTTTTGAAAATATGAGTAAGTATGATAAGGCACATTCACTGGAAGTTTACAGAAAACTGAAAAATACGGAACTGAAAAATGATAAGTTATATTTAAGACTGGCACTTCTCCATGATTGCGGTAAGGGAAAAGTATCGGTAATAACGAGAATATTTCATAAGTTTGGACTAAAAACGTCATTGAGAAATCATGCTTTGAAAGGATACGAAAAAATAAAAAATATTGACAGTGAACTGAGTATTTTAGTTAAAAATCATCATAATAAAAACTGTTCGGATAAAATGTCCGTTTTTCAGAAATGTGATGATGAAAGCTGAATATAAAAAGGGAAATAGAGGAAATATATGGAAAAAAAAGAGGAAATAAATTTAATAACCGTTTTTTCAGATGATATAAATGAAAGAATAGATACTTTTTTATCGGGAAAGACTGATTTGACAAGGAGCCGTGTACAGCAGTTAATCAAAGAAGGAAATGTAAAAGTCAACGGAAGAAATATAAAGTCTTCTTATAAAACAGAAGAAAATGACAAAATAGAATTTATAATACCTGAAATTAAGGAAATTGAAATAAAACCTGAAAATATAAAAATAAATATAATATATGAAGATGCTGATATTGCCGTTATAAATAAACATGCGGGTTTGGTAGTACATCCTGCACAGGGACATTATTCAGGAACCCTTGTCAATGCAATTTTATATCATATAAAAGATTTATCGGGAATTAACGGGGAAATAAGACCGGGAATTGTACACAGACTTGATAAGGATACGAGCGGTCTCATAGTAATAGCAAAAAATGATAAGGCACATATAAATCTTACAAAAATGTTTCAGGAAAAGAAAATAAAAAAAACCTATCTGGCAATTTTAAAAGGAAAACTGAATAGGGAAAAGGGAAAAATAATAACTCGGATAGGGCGTGATCCTAATGACAGAAAAAAAATGTCTGTTATAAAAGACGGTGATAGAGGAAAAACTGCAATCACAAACTATAGTACAATTTCTCGAAACAGCCTTTTTACACTGGTCAGAGTTTATATTGAAACAGGGAGAACTCACCAGATACGGGTTCATATGAAATATCTGGGATATCCGATATTAGGCGACGGAGTATACGGAAGAAAAGACAGTGAAAAAAGGCAGATGCTGCATGCCTATAAACTTGAATTTCTGCATCCTGTTACAGGAAAACCGTTAAAATTCATATCCGAGATACCTGATGATTTTAAAAATGCACTGAAAAATTCAAAACTTGAATTTGATATGCAATGTGCGGAGGAATAATATGAATGAGCTGGCAAAATTTGATGAAAGTTACAATCGGATAATAGCAGGAGTGGATGAAGCGGGAAGGGGTCCTTTGGCAGGTCCCGTAGTAGCCGGGGCAGTTATTATAATACGTTACTTTAAGGAACTTGAAGAAATAAATGATTCTAAAAGGCTGACTGCGAAAAAAAGAGAAGAACTATTTGAACTTATAAATGAAAACTGTATTGTAGGAACAGGAATAGCTGATGAAAAGGAAATAGACGATATTAATATACTGAACGCGACTTTTTCAGCAATGAAAAGAGCTATAACTGATTTAAAGGAAAAATCGGATTTTGACCTTGTTCTTGTTGACGGAAATCATAAAATAAGGGGGTATGAAGGGCAGCAGGAAAGTGTAATAAAAGGAGATTCAAAATCCCTTTCCATTGCAGCGGCATCTATTATTGCCAAAGTTACAAGGGACAGAATACTTGATAAAATGGCGGAAGAATTTCCTGAATACGGATTTGACAGACATAAGGGATACGGAACAAAATTTCATAGGGAATTACTCCTTGAAAAAGGTCCGTGCAAATATCATAGAAAGTCTTTTTTAAGGAAAATACTGGGAAACGTTGAAAAAGGGGACGAAAAGAAGGAGGAGGGAAGACTTTTTAATGAAAAATAAAAGGGAAATAGGGTTTAAATATGAGGAAATGGCAAAAAAGTTTATGGAAAGGGAAAATCTTTTATTTATTACAAAAAATTATTATACAAGATACGGAGAAATAGATCTGATTTTTTTTGAGGAATTTTCAGAAACACTTGTATTTGTAGAAGTGAAATACAGAAAAAAAAGTATATACGGAGAAGCTGCTGAAACAGTTAATGTAAAAAAACAGGAAAAAATTCTGCTGACTTCCCAAGTTTATATTATGGAAAACGAGTGGAAGGGAAATATCAGATATGATATTATAGGGATAACGGAAAATAAATTTAAAAATAATATTAACTGGATAAAAAATGCATTTTGAGGTGAAAATATGAAAAATAATGAAAAATGTCTGAAATGCGGCTCGACAAGCTGCGAAATAAAAACAATGGCTATACCTACAAAAAAACTTGGAGGAGCCAAAATATCACTTGATACATTTTATCTAAAAATATGTCAGAATTGCGGTTATACTGAAACGTACTCGGCAAAGATAATTGAAAAAGTTAAAAAACCTGTTAAGAGTTATTGACTCGGAATTTGATTTTTGTAAAATTATTTCAGGTTTCAGAGGTTTTTTATTTAAAAATAAAGATGTAATTTCAGGGGAGGAGTTGGCTGAGTACGAAATTGTATCAAAAGAAACCGAAAATAAACTTTTACATTTGAAAAAATTGAGACGGATTAATAATATATATTATTTATGGGACTATAATGACGATTTTAAGAAAATAATTTTCTCATATAAATATCACAGAAAAAAAAGACTGGCTGAATGGATAGCACAACTTATAAACGAAGAATTCAGATTTGTTCTGGAAAAGGAAAAAATAGATTTTATAGTAAGTGTTCCTATAAACAGAAAAAGAAAAAATGAACGGGGTTATAATCAGGTAGATGAAATACTGAAATGCCTGAATGTCGGTTATGTTCAGCTGAAACGTATAAAAAATACTGAAAAGATGCATAAACTGCTAAATGAAGAATTACGAATAAGAAACATAAAAGGGAGCTTTTCCGTAAATAAAAATATTGATTTTAAAAATAAAAGGATATTAATAGTGGATGATATAATTACGACAGGTTCCACATTAAGAGAAATAAAGAAAAGTATTCAGGAAGCGGCAGGTAATCAAGGAAAAAATACTGATAAAGGAAAAACTCTAATCTCGGTTTTTTGCCTTGCAGCTGCAAGAGAAATTAAAATAACTAAGGGAGAAATATGAATTTGTTAAAAATGAAAAGGATAATATTACTGTTTATGATCACAGGGAGGATAATTTCATTTTCCGAAGGAAACAGAATTTCCGAAAGTATTGCAAAATACAGTCAGAGAGATGATAATTACATTGATACGGATTCTTTATACCATGATGAAAAAACTGAATATAGAGTAGATGAAGGAGATAAATTACGGATAATACTGGAAACTAAAAATAATGACGTCTATTCTGCTGAAGTTATATACGGGAATAAGGGAAAAATGATGAAAAGTATCGGAAATTACGGAGGGAAAGAAATATTTATCGCCGAAATTCCCAATGCTGATACAGATTATTATTTTAAGCTCACTGACAGTAAAGTTAAATATTTTTACGGGAAAAATATTGTTACTTCAGAAAAGTCCGTACAAAAGTTTCATTACAGAAAATCGGGCAAACTGACTAATGTCCCTGACTGGTCAAGGGGTTCTGCGGGATATCAGATATATATAGACTCATTCAGAAACGGCAATGTGGATAATGATCCTATATTCAATGAATTCGGAACAGATGATTTTAAAGCACCTACAGGACATATACGTTCAGGAACTCTCAAAAAAGACCTTGTCGGAGCAATATGGGGTTCAGGAACGTATAATTCCGAATTTACGGTAAATGACTGGAACGGAAATTATGAAACAAAAAATGTATGGGAAGAAAATGCTTTAAACGAAGTAAAAAACTATTCAAGATATTACGGAGGAGACTTACAGGGAATAAAGGAAAAATTGGACTATCTTAAAAATTTGGGAGTGGAATATCTGATTTTGTCTTCGCCCCTTTATTCATTGTCAAATCATAAGTATGATACTATATATTTCAATCATGTGGATCCTTATTTTGGGTATCTCGAACAGACAGGAACAGTAAAGGGACTTGATATTAAAGCTAAAGTACACAATAAAAACGGAGACAAGGAGCTGAACTTACTTATTTATAACGGGAAAACAGGGAAAAACCTTCTCGGAGAAGATATGCTTGATATAAAAACATGGGTATGGACAGACTCGGATCTGGAATTGGCGAGCTTAGTAAAGGAAGCCCATAAAAAAGGGCTTAAAGTTATACTGGAAATAGCTCCTGACGTTACTTCGGGAAGATTTTTCGCAAAAATGGATACCCGATATAAAAACTGGTATCTGGATGAAAATGATTTAAGACTGGACCTATCCAATAAAGATGTAAGAAGCTACATAGAAAATTCATTAAAAAAATGGATTCTCGGTCCTGATGAAACATTTAAAAGTTATTCGGACGATGACGGTATTGACGGAATAAGATATGTTTATTATGACAGTAGAAATAAAAATCATCTCATAAGTATAACGGAAACATTGAAAAAATACAAAAAAGATATACTTATTTCAGGTGAATTTACAAAAAAATTCGGTGAAGACATATCTGCCGGAGTTTATGACAGCGGAGAAGACTATAACATAGTAAATGAACTTATAAAGTATACTGTAAATACAAATTCCAATTATAAAATAGGAAGTGTGGA
>JAUNKI010000122.1 GCA_030532815.1 Leptotrichiaceae bacterium | reverse complement strand
AAGGAGCGAAGATCGCAGGGTAGCGGGAGTATGAGGGCGGCAATGAGCCCTCATGAAAAAAACTATTTCCTCTTTATAAGTTTAAACTCAATTCTTCTGTTTTGAAATCTTCCCTCATCATTTTCATTTGTTGCCACAGGCTCTTCTTCTCCCCTTGATACTACACCTTTTATCCTGTCCAAGGACAATCCGAATTCAAGCAGCTTATCTCGTACACTGTTGGCTCTTCTCTGTCCGAGTTTCATATTATACTCATTACTTCCTTTTGCATCGGTATGCCCGACTATTGTTACATCATAATCATGTTTTTCTATAAATTCCTTTAAATTTCTCAGTATACTGTAATATTGCGGCTTAACTACTGATCTGTCAAAGTCAAAATTCAATCCTCTTTCATCCAGCACCACAGTTATTTCATCATTTACAGGCTTTTCCTTTATTTTTACTTCCAGCTCATCTATTTCCAATGCATTTATTCTAATTGTATTTTCCCTCATCTGCTCTTTTGTAAGTTTTCTTACTGCTGCTGCAGGAAGAGAAATTACTAATGTTAACATTAATAGTAATAAAACTTTTTCTAATTTCTGCTTCATAAAATTCCAACTCTCCTTTACAGTATTTTAATATTAAATTTTAATTATTTTTAAAATATTGAACACTACCAGTATTACCGTATTTAATAATACTATAAATGTAATAAACCATTTCACGATATCCGAATCCAACATAATCACCTTTTTTCTTTATTATATTTTTATATTAAAGCTCAAAATAGAATTTTCCAAAAATAGAACTTTCATTTTTCTTTTTCTAATCCTTTACTAATAAAATACTATATTTTTTCTCATAATACAATACATAAAAAAATTATTGTTCCATACAACAAAATGAAGATTTTTTACTTTAGTCTCAAAAAGCAAAAATTATGTTTGATAATACCTTTAAAAGGCTTTTAAAATCTTACTTCCAACTTTTTTTCAATTAAAATATATTAAAAATAAGTTAATAGCGATTTTTGTCTTAGAACACAATTATTTTTTTCTTTAAAAAAATACAGTATTTGTTTTATTTTGAAAATATTCTCCAAAAATTTATTTGAATATGAAATTATTGAATTTTGTACTATATTTCTGACTTGAAATGTTAATATTATAAACTAATATTTTCTAATGAAAAAAATCCGAAATTTAAAAATTAATCCACATATAACCATTGTCAATTTTTTATTTTTATCGGATTTTTATCTTTTTTTATTTTTTCTTTGTTTTTTCTGAAAAATTAAAAAATATTTCTTTTCTATATTTTATATTTTCATAAGCAGCAGATTTGTAGTAAGTCCTGCTGCAGTTCCTATTAATAAAACCGTATCCCCCGATTTGATTTTACCTCTGTCAAATGCCGTACATAATGTGACAGGAACCGAAGCTGAAACCATATTTCCATGTTCCGATACAAGATTTACATATTTTCCCTTTGAAATACCGAGTTTTTCCATTATGAGAGGCATAGCCGTACTTGCCTGATGAGGAATAACCATATTTATATCATTTACAGTCATACCTTTTTCCTTTAGGAAGCTTTTTACCATATCAGGTATTTTCTTCATTGAAAGGGATAAAACAGCTTTACCGCTCATATCAAACATAAATTCCTTCTCGGTCTTCTTTGAATAATTTTTCGGATGAAGATTTGAAAGCCCTCCACGTATTTCTGTTGAGTGAGCACCTTCAGACCATGTTTTCTGCTCAGCTGAAATTATTCCTTTATCTTTTTCGCTATGTCTTACAATAACTGCGGCTCCTCCGTCACTGAAAAGTTCATAGCTTTCCTTCTGTTCGGGATTCAGTGCCATTGAGGCGGCATCACAGGAAACTATCAGAACTGTTCTGTATCTCCCGGCATCTATTAGATAGGACATTGTATCAAGAGCAGTTATAAAACTCGTACATGTAGTATTTATATCCAGTGCGGGAATATCCCTTCCGAGAGCTATCCGTTCATGAATAAGTGCAGCCGTACACGGAATGGGCTGAACTCCCACAGCACTTGCCCATACTATACAATCTATTTCATTTATTGAAATTCCTGATTTTTCCATTGCTCTGTTACATGCTTTTACTGCTATTTCCAAATGTGTTTCGGGTTCTTCTATTTTATAACGTATCTGATTTCCGAACTTTACCGTATTTTTCGGAAAAATTGCCGCATACCCTATAATTTCCAATTTTCTCATTTTTATACCTCATTTATTTCATTTTCTGACATATTCTTTTCATTTTTACATATTTATCCATTCTGTATTCAATAAATTTTATATTTATATTTTCCACATTAATTGAAATAAATAGATTTTCAAATTCTTTTAAAATTTCTTTTTTCTGTTCCGTTTGCAAATTTTGTACAGCTACTTCCAAACTGTCGTAATCTGTCTGAAAAACCTGATATTCCCTTATATTTTCCGTAAAAAGCATACATCGTCTTATAAAATCAGGAAAAACTGTAACAATTTTTCCGTTTTTACTTATAAATTTAAAAATATCGTCTGAACGTCCTTCTATTTTTTCTATTCTCAGGTGTACCGAACCGCATTTACAAGGAACGGGATTTTCAACTAAAATATCATTCAGCCGATATTTGATAAAAGGCTGACTTCTCCTTGTAAAATCAGTAATAATCGGATAAAATCTCTTATCATCAATATATTCCCTTTCAAATTTTATTATATCTTCGTTCAGATGAATGAAGCCGTACGAACATGTACAGCCCAGAAATCCTTCAGTTGCCTGATAAATCTGATGTATATATTCTGTTCCGAAAATTTTTCTTATAAATTTTTCATCTTCTTTTTCAAGTATTTCAGCCACGGAAATAATCTTTTCAGGAAAAATGTCCAGTCTGCCTTCCTCCTTTATTTTACAGAGTGACAATAACATGGAGGCAGGTCCGATTAAAATTGTAGGACTAAAAGCATTCAGCCTTTGAATATGACTGTCAATGTCTTTAAATGTATCAAAATACTCCAATTTAAGAACCGGAGAATTTACGGATTTATAAAGATCATTATCAGCTCTCAGGAAAAAGGCTATTCTATGTCCGAAAATCTTTTTTTCAGGGAGCATTTTTGCCAATATGGTTCCTGCCCATATTCCCTGTTCCTTTTCAGTAGTTACGAATATTCCTCTATGCCCCGACGTTCCTGAAGACAGTCCTACCGAAAATTTTCCGTATTTTTTTGTAAAATTACGTGTTTTTTCATTTTCCAATGCTATTTTCATAGCTTTTTCCTTTTTTATCCCCAAAGTGTTCAGACTGTCAAAATTTTTCATCATAAACTTTTTATCCATTCTGAAATTCTCGTCAATGGAATTTTCTCTGAAATAAGGAGAATGTTTTTTTAGAAATTTTAAATGTTTCTTTATTTTTCTTTCCTGATATTTTTCAAGTTTTTCTCTCGTATTCACTTTGTTCAGCCATCTTGTTCCTATAAAGGAAACTATCATTTCAAATATTTTATTCATTTAAAATACCTCTTATTCTTTCGGGGGGATCATGACTTACTATAACATTTACGCCTTTTTCCATTAATTTTTTCAGAATCTCCGTCCCACCTCTGTATTCGGAAAAATTATTCTGAATCAGTTTAGGCAGAAGCTTCATTTTATCCGTCAGCGGCAGCAGTTCTATTCCCCAACATATATCTGAAGCTATAAATAAATTTCTTTCAGGAAAAAAAGCACAGCACTGTCCTTTTGAATGTCCGTTTACACTTGTCAGAAAAAGACTTCCGTCATTGAACAGGTCATATCCTCCGGAACCGTGAACATTTTTATTTTTCTGTTTCACATTTATTATATTTAATCTTTCTTCAAAATTTTCAGGTAAAAATTCTCTAAAAATAAGAGATTTTAAAGAAGGCTTTTTATATTCACGAAAACTGTCTTCTGTTACAATAATTTCAGCTTCGGGAAAATATTCAAGACCTCCTATATGATCAGGATGAAAATGGGATAAAATAATATATTTTATTTCTTCAGTCTTTATTCCTGAATTTTTTAGATGACTGTCAATCATATCCTCCCTTTTCAGAGTAACAGGATTCATCCCTTTATATACTGAATATTTTATACTGTTTTTCAGCAGTTTCATACTGTATCCCGTATCATAAAGCACATAACCGTATTTTTGATGTTTTATTAAAAATACTCCCGCATAAAAATTCAGTTTTCTTTTGGAAACTCCTTTAAAAATTCTGCTTATTTCATTTGTACAGTATCCGCATGGAAAATATTTAATTTCTTTTATTATATTCGACATATTTTTTTACTCCTTCAGACACAGTTATTTTCGGCTTATATTCCAATTCTTTTTTAGCCTTTTCTATACATAGTGTCTGACTGTATTTCATCAAATAAAGGGTATATTTTGTAAAAGGGGGTTCTTTATCCGTACCTGTCAGCAAATAAAATTTTTCAATGAGATTCGTAAAAAAAAGGGCTGAAAAATAATTTCTTTTCACAAATTTTCCCTTTATTCCCGTTTCTTTGAAAAAAAGTCCGAGAATGTCTTTAAACATCATAGGTTCATCATTTGTAATGTTGTAAACCTGACCTGCCGCATTGGGTCTTTCCAGAGCAAGCCTTACAGCCAATGCCGCATTTTCCACACAGGTAACATCTACATACTGTCTCCCGTCACCGAAAACGGGAATTCCTGTTGTTCCGTTCAGACGGAGAAGGCGAGGGATGACACTTGTATCTCCTATGCCGAAAAGACCTCTCGGTCTCAGTATGACACTCGGTACATCGCTATATTCCTTTATCCTTCTTTCAGCTTCTATTTTACTTTTTATGTAAAAATTCAGATTATTCTCATCGGGAGCCTCTTCTTCCTTTATATTGAGCTGATCTTCAGGTCCTGCATAAATACTCGGAGAAGAAATAAATACAAGTTTTCTTATATTATTTTCCCTGCATATGTTTAAGATATTTTCTGTCCCCTTTACATTGATATTGTAAAAATCCTGCCATTTTCCCCATACAGTGGACAGTCCTCCCGCATGAACAATTCCTGAAACGTTTTTTGCAGCTTCGTTTAATTTTTCCTTATCAGTAAAATCTCCTTTAAAAAATACGACTTTTTTATTTTCCTTTTCAAGATTTTTTCCGATTTCCTCATTTCTTCCGAAAGCAATAATATTATAATTATGTTCTGTAAGTTCATTTATAATATATTTTCCGAAAAAACCCGTTGCTCCCGTTACTAAAATTTTCATTTATTTTCCTTCTTTCATATATTTTTTATATTTTTCCGTTCTTCAAGGATTCTGTCTATTTCCTTTCTTAAAATTTTATCATAACGGTATTCCTTGAATTTATTATGAATTTTTTCAAGATTTTTCCATTCAGTACGATTCAGCATTTCTTCTACCGCTTTTATGATTGATTTACGGGATTTCAGGTTTGCCGTTATTCCCACATCCGACAGTTTTACTCTGACTGCATAGTCAAACTGATCATAATCATGAGGGATTACTACTGACGGCTTATTGTATTTTATGCAGTTATACAGTACTCCCGTTCCTCCATGATGTACTACATAATCAATTAACGGAAAAATTGCGGCATAATCCACATAATGATAAATAAACATATTTTCGGCAATTTTTTCTGTTTTCTTCTCTCTATTTTCATAATCTCCCAATGATACTATAAAGCATATGTCAGGATAAAGAACCGACAGCTCTTTCACTGTTTCCACAAGTCCTTTTTTCCCCCATAATACATGTGTGCCGTTTGTAACAAATACTGTTTTTTTAAACCCAGACGTATCTATGAGAGGATAAATACCCTTATCAAATGTCGGAACAGGGTATCCCGTCCATACAAACTGTTCGGGAAAATCATTCCTGAATTCAAGTTCTTTCATTCCCAGCCCTAAAATAGAATACTGAGAAAAAATCGCTTCTTCATTTTTTTCGTTATATAATTTAAAATCACGAAGTTTCAGTTTTTTTACTGCCAGAA
>JAUNKI010000121.1 GCA_030532815.1 Leptotrichiaceae bacterium | reverse complement strand
ATAAAATCAGTAAAAACAATATCTTTTAATTTTTAAAAATATATAATAATTATAGCTGAAGAATTATTTTTGACTCATGAGACAACCCTCTTATCAAAAAACTTCCAACTTAAATTATTTCACACTCAAAAATATTTCATTCACTAAAAAATCACAAACTCTCTTTGCTCAGACAGTGATTTTTCTTTACACTCATTCCTGCACTTTTTATTGAAATAATTTGAATGTCGAATTTTTACTTATAACTGCAAGTATGTATTTCTATTATTTAAATCAAATAATATAATATTTACAGTACAAAACAAAAATTTTCGTAAAATTACTTCTATTTAAAAAAGTACACTTCCAGAAAATTTTCTCAATTCCTTCAGTGTACTTTATTTATCAATATTTTATTTCTCCCTCAATATTCAAATTTTACAACGTGAAAAAAGTCGGATATATTATTCTTTAGTTATATTAATCCAAAGGATAATCATGTGTCAAAATTTTCAAATTTCTGTAACCTTTTCCTTTAAAATGAATAACATAAGACGATCCTTTATCCATATCCTGATATGTAAATGTGTCTACATTTATAAAATTAAAGTGTCTTCCTGTAGCTTTACTTATACAGTTTACATACCTTACTCCATCTTTATAAACTCCTTTGGAAGTTATTTCACATTTTTCAACAAATCTTTGATTTGCAATTCCCATTACACCGAGTACCAGCATTCCTGTTAAAATCAGTTTTTTCATTTTCCCCCCTATTTTTTATATTTTTTGTTTTTATTACAGTTAATATCCTATTACGCTTTTTATTTTTCCCTATTTACAAAATTGCCTTAACTATGATTGTACATCTTTAGATTTTATATATTTATTTTAATTTTTTCAACTGACTTTTATGTATATAACCGTAATCTTCCGATAACGCTCCT
Source organism: Leptotrichiaceae bacterium (assembly GCA_030532815.1). Taxonomy (GTDB): domain Bacteria; phylum Fusobacteriota; class Fusobacteriia; order Fusobacteriales; family Leptotrichiaceae; genus Pseudoleptotrichia. The sequence continues at coordinate 5,119 of JAUNKI010000121.1, read as the reverse complement.
CCATCTTTTACGGAAAATTTAACGTAACACCAATCACCTTTCTGAGAATATTTCATTATTTTTGTACCGTTAGGAAGACTTTCCAGTATCTGTGATGATAAATCTTCCTGATTTCTCACATTTACGTAACCGTCTTTAGAACTTGCAATATATATTTCTCCTACCATTATTTGGCTTTTATGAATATATCCGTATATATTTTTTCCCGTTTTTGTTTTATATTTTACATAATACCAGTTACCTTCTTTTTTAATAACATCTCCACTTTCTTCTTTTTCCAGTTCAGCTAATATTTTTGAAGTCTTGGATGCCTTTTCCCTGAGATTTGTTATCTCATCAGCTGAATTTACTTCAAATTTTTCATTTGCCGTTCCCAAACTGAAAATTCCTAAAAAAATAATACTCAATAATAATTTTTTTAATATTTTCATTTTAATCGCTTCTCCTGAGTTTATTAATTTTTTTATTTTAAGTGCTATAAAGTTTTTCTGTTGTATTAATATTTAATTTTATTTATTTTTAAATGTATGTTTTATTAATTTCATATAATTTCCTGATTTATAATGTACATTACTTACATGTAACTTTCACATTGTCATTTGCTATATTAAACGTTAACTCCCTTGTCTGAGAATTGAAAGTAGGATATATTGTTATTTCTCCGTCTTTTATTTCCATATACTCTGTATAATAACTTAATTCTCCGTCAGCTGATACTTCAAATGCTCCCGTGTATGTTCCGTTGGGAAATAATCCTCTACATAGTGATGCTTTATCAGATTTCACATTACTTTTTCCTTTCACATTTCCTGCTGCTATTGCTGAAAGTGCTGTAAAAGTTAATATTACTAATATAAGTAATTTTTTTTTTGTTGCTTTCATTCTTATCATTCCTTTCAAATTTTAATTTTTTCTATTTTCAAATGTTAATATAACAAATGTTAAAGAAATGTTTCTGCTACTTAAAAATTAATATTTATAAATAATTATTTTTTATAAATTTCTTCTTTCTGATATTTAACATATTTCTTTACTTACATTTATTATTGAATACATTATACAGTAATAACATTAAAACAAACTGAAAATCTTAATTTTATTTTCCGTAAATTATATAAAAATTAAAAATACTGTTAAAAATTTAATTTTAACATAAATCTGAAATTATTTTTAGTCATTTAATTTTTTTAATTTATGTATTCATATAAATTTAAAACAGTATTTTTCAAATTATTATAAGGTAATTTACTACTAAGTCATTATTTTTGTTTGATCTTTTCCGTCATCTTCAAAAATAAAGTAGTCTAAAATTTTTACTCTTACTTCCTCACCTATTTTTAACGTTTCATAAGTGGAAGCTCTTGCCATAACCCTCAAAATATTCCCTTTTCCTATTTCTATTCTCAAATCATTGGAATCTCCCAGATAAAATTTTGAAAAAACTTTTCCTTTTATTTCACCTTCATCTGAAAGAAGTATATTTTCAGGTCTTACGGCTACAATAACATTTCCTGTATAAGAACTTTTATTTTCCAGTTTCTGACCGTCGCTATTATTCAGCAAAATCTGATTACCTTCCACTTTTCCTTTTATAAAATCCACTTTTCCTACAAAATTTGCAGTAAAAACATTGTTCGGATTTGAATATATTTCCTGTGGAGTACCGATTTGCTGGATTTCTCCTTTATTAATCAGTACTATCCTGTCACTCATCGTCATTGCTTCAATCTGATCATGAGTTACATAAATTACGGTTATTTTTAATTTTCTCGTTATCTCTTTTATTTCATATCTCATTTCTTCCCTTAATTTTGCATCAAGGTTAGATAACGGTTCATCCAGAAGCAGTATTTCAGGTCTTGCCACTAATGCTCTTCCAAGTGCCACTCTCTGCTGCTGACCCCCTGACAGTTCTGAAGGAAAACGATCCTTATACTGTTCAAGATGAACTATTTTCAGGGCTTCATTTACCCTTTCCTCTATTTCACTTTTGGATTTTTTCTGAATTTTCAACGGGTAAGCTACATTATCGAAAACATTCATATGAGGCCATACCGCATATGACTGAAATACCATTCCTATTTCCCTTTTTTCAGGGGGTACAAATCCGTCAGCTCCGGAGACAAGCCTGTCTCCTATATATATTTCACCGCTGCTCGGCTTTTCAAAACCTGCTATCAGCCTGAGCATTGTTGTTTTTCCGCAGCCTGAAGGGCCGAGCAGAGTTATGAATTCTCCGTCTTCAAATTTCTGATTAAATTCCTGTAGAACTTTTACGTTCCCGAATGATTTTGTTACACCTTTTATTGTTACAGAAGCCATTTTTTTCTCCTTTTCTAAATTGAAAACTGCCCTTTAGTCAGTTTGTTTAAAACATAATTGATTAAAATTACAAATATCAGAATAGCCGTCGCCAATGCACTTGCCACCTGCTGACTGTGATAAGTCTGATATATGTACAGTTCATAACCAATAGTTTTTGTATTGGACGAATAAAGCAGGGTCGACATTGTCAATTCATAAAATGAAGGCATGAATATCAGGAAAAATCCTGCTACAATACTTGCTCCTATTAAAGGAATTGTTACATCTTTTAACATGCGAAGCCAGTTAGCTCCTGAAATCTGTGCCGCTTCCTCAAGGGAAGGATGCACCTGACTCATTGCAGAAACTACCGTTCTCATTCCCATCATCATATATTTTATCATATATGCCACTATCATTATTGACAAAGTATTATAAATATTAATCTTAAATTTTCCACTCATTGATATTATCAATGCAAGAGCTATTGTTACACTCGGAGTTCCCGAACCTAATGTAATGAGGAAATCCGGTATTTTTTTACCTTTTACATTTGTTCTCTGAAGCAGATACGCCATTACACATGAAATAACAATTCCGAAAAATGCCGCTGCAATTCCGGCAATTATACTGTTTTTAGTGGAACTTATTATTGATTCCCTTGAAAATACCTTTTCCCATGCAGCTAAAGACATATTGGAAAGTCCTATCGGTTTACCCATGTTTACAGTAAAGGATGTCAGTGCCACTGTAATGAAAGGTAAAATTACTACAAAAAATGAAAATATTGAAACACCGATTGTTACAGGCAGTCTCCACTTTCCAAGTTCGACTATGTTCGGTCTTGTGGACTTTCCGCTCATTGTTATAAACTGACGTTTTCCTATTACAAATGTCGTAATATATAAAACCACATTTGCTATCAGCATAAGAAATACCGCTAAAGCCATAGCATCATTAAGCCCTTCTTCGGAACCTATGTGAACAAAGTCTATAATACGTGTAGTTACTGTATATATTTTACCCGGTGCTCCTATTATGGAAGGAATTCCGAATACTGATGCAGAAGCTACAAATACAAGAAGTCCTGCTGCAATTATACTCGGTGTCATCATAGGGATTGTAACCGTCATTAAAGTTTTCAGAGGCGAAGCTCCTGATATTTTTGACGCTTCTTCCAATGAAGGATCCATTTTTTCCATTGCCCGTGATATTGTTATAAAAGCATAGGGATAGAAAAAACAGGTAAGAACCCATACCATTCCCGAAATAGTATAAATATTAAACGGAGCCTTCTGCAAATTAAAAACATCCATAAGAAATTTATTTAAAACACCCGCTCTGGGATTCAACAGACGTAGCCATGCCATTGCTCCTACATAAGGAGGAACCATATACGTAACGACAAAAAGCGTTCTGAAAAATTTCTTTCCGTACATATCAGTTCTTCCTACGAGAAATGCCAATGGAAAAGCCAACATAACTCCGAAAACTGTTGTTAATCCTGAAGTAACCAATGTATTTTTCAATGCAGTCCAGTTCAAATCATATGTATAAACCCTTTTAAAAGATTCCAGTGAAAAGCTTCCTTTGGGAAACAGGGAACTTATTAACAGATTAAACAAGGGAACTACTTCAAATACAAATAAAAATCCGACAATTCCCAATATAACCACCCATTTTATATCAATGTGCCATTTTTTTATATTAGACATTTTTTCTCTCTTTTCCAAAATAAAATTTTATGTATTATTTCTGTTATTTTACTATATGTTTTTCAAAAATTTTACGTAACTGTTCTCTATTATGGTATGTATTTTCCCAGTTTATTTTCATAACCGAATTTAAAATTTCCGAAGTATTTTTAGCATCATACGGAGCCTTTTCAGGATTTTTTAATACTGAATGCATCCAACCTGCAACTATTGCTTCCTGTCCTGCAGGTGATAAGAACCAGTCTGTCAGAGCTTCAGCCGCTTTTATATTTTTATTTGCAGACAAATCCTCTTTTATTGTCATAATTGTACTCGGAGTTGAAATTACTCCGTCTGTAGGATATATAACTTCCAAAGCTGAATTTTCCTCTTCTCTTTTTTTCAGAATGGACTCTTCCAGTATCATTATCTGAGCAGCTTCACCTGTTTCCAGCTTAGTAACTGCAACCGAACCTGATTCCACAACAGGATTCTGTTTTGCAAGAGTTTCAAAATAACCCTCTCCATATTTTTCGGTTAAAGCTGAAACTGCGGCTAAAGCCGTACCTGATTTTAAAGGATCAGGAATGGAAATTTTTCCTTTTAAATCCGCTCTTTTTGCAAATTCATCAAATGACTGTGCTACCTGTTCCTTAGTAAATTTTTCAGGATTATATGCTAAAACCATATTAAGTATACGTACAGGGTACCAGTATCCGTCTTTATCATAATCCAATGCTAAATTTTCAGCATTTTTGGAAACATATGCATGCAACACTCCCTTTTCCTTTAATTCTAAAGAATAAGAAGGCTCCGCAACCATAAGTATATCCGCTCCCAGTTTATTTGCCTGCATTTCAGCTGCAACTTTTGACTGGAGCGTTCCCGTACCTCCCTGAAAAAATTCCACTTCCAGATTAGGAAATTCTTTTTTCAGTTTTCCTTTTACATTATCTATTATATCTTCGTACATAGATGTGTAAATAACTATTTTCCCTTTTATTTCAGAATTTTTTGAATCTGACGACTCTCCGCCCCCTTTACTTCCGCAAGCTGTTAAAATCAGAGTTGTCATTATCATAAACAACCATAAAATTTTCTTTTTCATAATTCATCTCCTT
>JAUNKI010000120.1 GCA_030532815.1 Leptotrichiaceae bacterium | reverse complement strand
CTTAAATATGGCAGGCAATCGGTTATTATATGGTCATGTATATGGCGGGAATGGCAAATATACCTGACAGTCTGTATGAAGCGGCGGAACTTGACGGAGCAGGAAAAATGAACAGATTTTTCAATGTTACTCTGCCTCTTGTATGGCTCAATATAAGGGCGACTTTATCATTTTTTATAATAAGTACGATTAATTTAAGCTTTCTGCTTGTAGTACCTTTGACTGACGGAGGACCTGACGGAGCTACGGAAGTATTTTTAAGCTATATGTATAAACAGGCGTATACAAATCAGAGTTACGGATACGGAATGGCAATCGGGGTTATGGTATTTTTGTTTTCCTTCCTTCTGTCAGGTGTTATAAGTGCAGTTACAAATCGTGAAATTTTGGAGTATTAGAAGGAGGTTATCGTGAAAAAAGAAAAAATGAGTTTGGAAAAATTGTATAAAGTATTTATATATACATCACTTGTTACTTTTGCAGTATCAATTATAGTACCTGTTTCATGGGTTTTTATAGCCTCTTTCAAACAGGATTCGGAATTTATCGGAAGTCCGTGGACATTGCCTAAAGGACTTTATATTCAGAACTTTTTTGATGCCTTTCAGAAAGCGAAAATGGGAGAAAGTTTGTGGAATTCAGTATTTGTAACATTTATAGCACTGGTTATGCTCATTGCAGTTTCGCTGCCAGCTGCATATGTACTGGCAAGATTTGAATTTAAGGGAAGAAAATTCTGGAATACATTTATGAAAGCCGGTCTTTTTATAAATGTCAATTATATAGTAATTCCTATATTTTTAATGCTTTTAGGAGGAGATAAATTTTTACGTCAGGCGGGAATTGCGGAAAAAAGCTTTTTTCTGGATAATCTTTTTGTACTGGCAGTAATTTATATGTCCACTGCTCTTCCTTTTACGATTTACCTGCTTACAAATTTTTTTCAGTCATTGCCTACGACTTTTGAAGAAGCTGCGGCAATTGACGGAGCAGGGTATTTTACCACTATGGTAAAAGTAATGGCACCTATGGCAAGGCCGAGCATTATAACTGTTATACTGTTTAATTTTCTGGCATTCTGGAATGAATATATTATAGCCCTGACTTTACTTCCGGGACCTAAAAAGACCCTTCCCGTAGGACTGATGTCACTTATGGCGGCAAGTAAAGGAGCGGCACATTACGGAATACTCTATTCAGGAATGGTTATAGTAATGCTGCCTACATTAATACTATATATTCTTGTTCAGCAGAAACTGACACAGGGAATGACACTGGGAGGTTCAAAAGAATAATAAACTGTTGAATTTATGAATTTACAGTAAGTCTGATTTTAAAATTTAGGAGGAAGTATGACGAAAAAAAAGGGAAGATTTACATTGCCTGCAGAGAGCGGATTTTTAAAAGAAACAAAAGAAATTATTGAACGTTGGGGAGCAGACGCAATCCGTGACAGTGACGGAACAAAACTTGACGAAGAACTGAAAAAACTGGATACGAAAATATATACGACATATTTTGTTGCAAGAGCACATAATGATTTTGCCGAAAAACACATGGAGGAATGCCAGCAGCTGATTTTCTGAAAGGATATTTTACAGAACAGATAAAACCTGACTATATTCATGATGAAAAAAAGTATTGGGAAGTAATCGACAGAACATCTGAAGAAACAGTTTCTGTATCTGACTGGACTCTTGACAAGGAAAGAGGTCTGATTCATATAAAAAATGCAAAACCTTTTCATGAGTATACTGTTTCATTTTTAGCATATATGATATGGGATCCTACACAGATGTATAATCATATTACAAATAACTGGGGAAATAAGCCTCATGACATTCCCTTTGATGTAAGACAGCCTGAATCAAATGCTTTTATGAACAGATATTTGAAAAAATGGCTGGAAGAAAACCCTGATACCGATGTAGTAAGATTTACGACATTTTTTTATCACTTTACACTTGTATTCAATAATCTCGGAAAAGAAAAGTTTGTAGAATGGTTCGGTTACGGAGCGAGCGTTTCGGTGGCTGCCCTTGAAGCTTTTGAAAAAGCCAGAGGATACAGACTGAGAGCCGAAGACATTATAGACAGAGGATATTACAATACGGCATTCAGAGTACCGACAAAACAGTATCTGGACTATATCGATTTTATTCAGGAATTTGTTGCGGAAGAAGTAAGAAAACTGACTGATATAGTTCATGAAGGGGGAAAAGAAGCAATGATGTTTCTGGGAGACAACTGGATAGGAACGGAACCTTACGGAAAATACTTTGAAAAGACAGGGCTTGATGCGGTAGTAGGCTCTGTGGGAGGAGGAGCAACCTTAAGAATGATTTCGGATATTCCCCACGTAAAATATACTGAAGGAAGATTTCTGCCTTACTTTTTCCCTGATACTTTTTATGAAGGGAATGATCCTGTTCCTGAAACTATACAGAACTGGATAACGGCAAGAAGAGCTATTATGAGAAATCCTGTGGACCGTATAGGATACGGAGGATATTTAAGTCTTGCCTACAAATTTCCGGAATTTGTAAAATGTGTGGAAAAAATTTCTGATGAATTCAGAGATATATACGATATCGTAAAAGGAGGCAAACCTTACTGTGCATTAAAAGTGGCGATACTCAATTCATGGGGAAAGCTGCGTACATGGCAGACACATATGGTAGCCCATGCACTTCACTATAAGCAGATATATTCTTATCTGGGAGTTTTGGAGGCATTATCCGGAATGGCTGCGGATGTATCATTTATAAGTTTTGATGATGTTATAAACAGTGATATTCTGAAAAATGTGGATGTGGTTATAAATGCAGGAGATGCAGGAACTGCATTTTCAGGCGGAAAAGTATGGAAAAATGTGAATCTTGTGTCCAAAATCAGAGAATGGGTTTATAACGGAGGAGGATTTATAGGTATCGGAGAACCGTCGGCAGAAGAATACGGAGGGCGTTTCTTTCAGCTGGCACAGGTTTTGGGAGTGGATAAGGAACTCGGTTTCAGTCTTTCCACAGATAAATATTTTACGAAAGTTACTGAAAATCATTTTATAACTGAGGATATGAAGGAAAATAGCCTCTTAAAGGAGATTGATTTCGGAGAAAGCATGAAAAATATATATTCTCTTTATGAAAATACCGAAATTCTTGAATATTCAGACGGAGAAATTCATCTTTCCTCTCATGATTTCGGGAAGGGTCGCGGAATTTATATTGCAGGGCTTCCATACAGTGATGAAAATAGTCGTCTGCTAATGAGGGCATTATATTATGCAGCACATAAGGAGAAGGAATTTAATAAGTGGAACTGTTCAAATATTCATTGTGAAGTTCACGTATATCCTTCCAAAAATAAAATAGCATATGTAAATAATTCAATGGAAGATCAGGTGACCACAGTTTATAATGAAAGAGGAGAAGGAAAGAGGGTTCACTTAAAATCAGGTGAAATTATATGGGAGGAATTATAATGAATACTGCAATAAAAGTTTTAAGTTATTCGGTTTTATTTGTTATTTTTACGGCACTTATTATAAATGGACACAGTCAGCAGTCGACAGGTCATTTATTCAGAATGTTTGCAGGATTGTCGGGATTAATCATACTGCTCTGGATTTACAACAGAAAATATAAATAGGATTTTAAGGAGAACTGTAGTGAAAAAACAGGAAAATAACGGAAAAAATAAAAAAGGAATGAAAAGAAATGTAGTTTTGATTGTAGTTGATCAGCTAAGATATGACTGTCTGGGAATAAACGGAAATGAAATAATATCCACTCCCAATTTGAACCAGCTGGCAGCTGAAGGATATAACTTTACAAATGCTTACTGTTCAGTTCCGTCATGTATTCCTGCACGTGCAAGTCTTATGACAGGGTTAAAGCCTGAAAATCATGGACGTGTAGGATATGAGGAAGGAATAGAATGGAATTATGATACTACTTTGGGAAGTGCATTTTCTGAAAAAGGATATTATACAAAATGCATAGGAAAACTTCATGTATATCCTTCAAGAAGACTGTGCGGATTTCATCATGTAGAGCTTCATGACGGCTATCTTCATAAAAACAGGAAATACAAAGGTCAGTATTCTGAACAGTTTACACAAAGTGATGATTATCTGGACTGGCTGAAAGAAAAACTGGGCAGTGATACGGACATTACTGATGCAGGACTTGACTGTAATTCATGGGTGGCGAGACCATGGCAGTATGAGGAAAAATATCATCCGACTAACTGGGTTGTAACGAGAGGACTGGATTTTCTCAAAAAAAGAGATCCGACGATGCCTTTCTTTCTGAAACTGTCCTTTGTGAGACCTCATTCTCCTCTTGATCCTCCTGAATATTATTTCAATATGTATATGGAGCAGTCTGAAAACCTTTCAGAGCCTGTAACGGGAAAATGGGAAGAAAATAGGGAATATTCCAAAAAAACATATTCTACAACGGCAAAAACGGGAATTCTTCCCGAACATGAAATAAAAAGAGCGACAGCTGCATATTACGGTTCCGTAACTCACATTGATCATCAGATAGGAAGATTTTTAATAGGTCTTGAAGAGCATGATTTGCTCGAAGATACTGTTATCGCTTTCGTTTCGGATCACGGCGATCAGCTGGGAGAGCATAATTTATTCAGAAAGGCGTTTCCATATCAGGGAAGTATACATGTTCCGTTAATTATACATGACAGAAAATTTTCATCATTATCAGAGGAAAGTTTTAACGGAAAGCAGATTGACGGAATTGTAGAGCTTATGGACATACTACCGACTCTTGTAGAACTTGGAACAGGGGAAAAAGTTCAGGAAATTGACGGAAAGTCTCTTGTATCGTTAATGGAAAATAAAACAGCAGATAAAAAGAAAGAAATACGTAAATTTTTACATGGAGAACATGAAATGGGAGTATATTCATCTCAGTATATTTTAACAGAAGAATGGAAATATATATGGTATTCCTATACCGGAGAAGAACAGCTCTTTCATCTTTTTTCAGATAAAAATGAAGAAGTTAATCTGATAAATGAAAAAAAATATGAAAAAACAGTTTCCAAACTCAGAAAATATTTAATTGGAAGTCTTTCAGGAAGAGAAGAGGGATATGTGGAAAAGGGGAAACTTAAAGCAGGAAAAACAGCAAAACCTACTCTGAATTTTTTGAAAAATCATATTTAAATAAAGAATGGAGCGGAAAATATGAAATATTTTGCAGGAATTGATATAGGGGGAACAAATACCAAAATCGGAATATTAAATGAAAAAGGAGAAATTTTAAGTACTCGGAGTATAAAAACGGAATCTTCAAAAGGACCTGAAAATACCATAAAAAGAATATGGGAAACTGTAGGGAAAATGGCAGACGGAATTTCAATAAATATGGCGGATATAGAAGGTGTGGGTGTAGGAATACCCGGTCCCGTAGTAGATGAGTCCATTGTAAAAATAGCTGCAAATTTTTCATGGGGGAATGATTTTCCTGCCAAGAAAATGTTTGAGGAAATAACAGGAAAAAAAGTAAAAATAGGAAACGATGTGAAAGTAATAGCATTGGGTGAACAACTTTACGGGGCAGGGAAAGGTTATAAAAGCAGTATAACAATTCCCATCGGAACAGGAATTGCAGCAGGAATAATAGTTGACGGAAAAATACTTTCAGGAGCTACAGGTGCGGGAGGAGAATTCGGTCATATTGTTATAAAGAAAGACGGGCATAAATGCGGATGCGGACTGAAAGGATGTCTTGAAACTTACTGTTCGGCTACGGGAATAGTAAGAGAAGGAAAAATTATTCTTGAAAATAATAATAACAGCACATTGTTTCAAGTAACAAACGGAAATTTGGATAAACTTGATTCATATCATATTTTCAGCGAAGCTAAAAAAGGAGACAAGGCGGCAATGGAAATAGTGGATCGTTTCTGTGACAGTCTTGCTCACGGAATAGGAACACTCCTTAATATAATAAATCCTGAAATAATAATTTTTGGAGGGGGAGTTTCAAAAGCGGGAAATATAATTATAAAAGGAGTTGAAAAGCACCTTCATAAATATGCATTGAAAATGACTATAGACAATTTAAAATTTGCATTCGGAGAATTGGGAGAAAATGCAGGTATAAAAGGTGCAGCCGCATTAATTATGCATAATAGGGATATTTAGAAAAATTTAAAATATTTGAATAAAATAAAGTTATTATAAATAGTAAAATATTAT
>JAUNKI010000119.1 GCA_030532815.1 Leptotrichiaceae bacterium | reverse complement strand
TATCATTTTTACTTATAAGAGACTTTTATACAATTAATGCTTCTGTATATTTTTATCTTATGAGACTATACTTACTTAAATTTACCGAACCATTTTAAATTTATACATAACAAAACTTCTAAAAAATTTTAAACCTTGTTACAAAGTAAAAAATCATGGTTGATACATAAATCTTCCATGATTTTTATTATTTTATTTTGTTCCGAAAATTCTATCTCCGGCATCTCCCAAGCCCGGATAAATATATGCTTTCTCATTAAGTCCGTCGTCTATTGCCGCTATATATAAATCCACATCAGGATGTTTTTCAATAACTTTCTTAATTCCTTCAGGAGCTCCTATAATACAGAGCATAGTTATATTCTTTACACCTTTTTCCTTTAAATAGTCAATTGTATAAATCATCGATCCTCCTGTAGCCAGCATGGGATCAGTTATAAACACCTGACTTTCCGCTACATTTACAGGCATTTTGGCATAATAGTAAGTCGGCTCCAGTGTTTCTTCGTTCCTGTATACCCCCAGATGTCCTACTTTCGCATTAGGAAGCAGCTGCAATATTCCTTCTACCATTCCGAGTCCTGCTCTTAAAATAGGTACTAATGTGACAGGTTCATCTAAAATCTTCGTTTTTGTTTTCTGAATAGGCGTTTCAGTTTCTATTTCCTTCAGCTGCAAATGCTTTGTTGCTTCATAAACCATTAACCCCGCTATTTCATTCAGACTTTCCCTAAAAAGTTTCGTATCGGTATTTTTATTTCTCAGATTCGTAAGTTTATGCTCAATCAGCGGATGTTTCAATTCATAAACTGCCATTAGTATAATCAACTCCGTTCCGTTATTTAAAATTTTTAAATTTCTTAAAAAAAAACAGAGAATACTACTATATGAAAATAGTAACTCTGTTTATATTATAAATTATATTTTTTCTTAAATTTATCAACTCTTCCAGTTTCATCAACAAATTTAGATTTACCTGTATAAAAAGGATGTGAAGTCGAACTTGTCGCAACTTTAATTACAGGATATTCTTGACCTTCAAAAGTTGTTGTTTCTTTTGAACTTTTTGTGGATTTTCCTAAAAACTTATCTCCGTTACTTGTATCTTCAAATACAACAAACTTATAATCAGGATGTATATCTTTTTTCATATGTGACTCCTTTCTATCTATTCATTTAGAATTTTATTTCATAATTTCAAATAATAATATCATATTTTCGAGTTATTTTCAAGTATTTTTTATTATAATATATCAACAATAAAAAATAGGCTCCAATATCAATTTCATATTTTAAACCTATTTTTTACTAATTAAATAATCTTTTTAAGTATATTACTGAATAATTATCTTAAAGATTTTAATAATTCAAAGTCTTCAAGTATTTTTTGTTCTTTTTTGATTTCTTTATCCAATTCGGATCTTAAAGACTTGAATTCTGACATTTTCTGTTTGAATTCTTTTCCGAAAATACTTCTATCTGCATTTGCTTCAATGTCAGCTATTCTTTGATCGATAGTTGCCTGCATAGCTAAATACTTGTCCAGTCTTTGCTGTGCTGCCTGTGCTAAAGCTGCCTGTTCATTGAATTTCTGCTGTTCCATTTGATCTAATCTCTGAAGCTGTTTTTCCAAATTGTTTAAACTGTCTTCCAAAGAAGATTTTTTTGCCGGTGCTGCACCGAAAGCCATACTACTTAATACTAATACTCCTGCTAAAACTGCTAATTTTTTTTTCATTACTAATTTCCTCCTTTTAATTCTTCTACTTTATTAAAGTTATCTACTACTTTAGATAATGAAGCTATTTCAGCGTCTAATGCTTTTACTACATTTCCATATTCTTTTACAAGATTTTCATATTCACCTTTAAAATATTTTGTATTTCTTGTCTGTTCCAATTTCGACATTTTTTCTTCGATTGCCGCTTTTAAAGCCTGTTTTTCTTGTAATGCCTGAGCCGCTGTTTCAGCATTTCCTCTCAATTTTGAATATTGCTGATTTTCCATATTGACAAGCTGGTTGTATTCTCCTTCCAGTTTGTTAAATTTTGCATTTATTGTCTGATAATCTGCGAAGCTAACCGCACTTAACAATACGAATAAAATTCCTAATTTTTTCATAACATCCTCCTAAAGATATTTAATTAATTGTATTTCCAAATAAATCTTTTATATATTATATATTATTTATATTTCCTTGTCAATCTTTTTTAAGAAAAAAGAGCTAAGTAAATAGCTCTTTTTAAAATATTCAATTATATTCCGATTATTGATTTATTAATCTTACGTTATTGAAATCTACATTTTGGAAGAATAATTCAACTCTTCTGTTATTGTATCTTCCTTGAACAGTATTGTTAGTATCAGCAGGTTGAGATTCTCCTCTACCAGTGATTGTTCCGTAAGAAATTGAATTTTTCAATCCGTATTCTCTTAACAGTCTTGCAACATTTTGTGCTCTTGCTACTGATAATTTTTGGTTGTAAGCATCAGAACCAGTAGAATCTGTATGTCCAACGAAATCAATAGTTCCACCGTCAGCAAATTGGTTAATTACGCTTGCGATAGTTCCTAAATCTCTAGCTTCTGACTGATTAGGTACTCTTCCGTCAACTTTGAATCCTTTGATTACACATTTTTTCTCTTCAACTGAACAGTTGAAAGGGAATACAGCAGTTGCAGTATTTATTACTTTTGGTTCCATTTTTGGTTCTACTTTAACAGTTTCAGTTATTGTCTGAGTAATCACTTTAGGTGATCTGTCATTTTGTAATTTTCCGAATCTATATCCTAATTTTAATCCGAATGAATCTACTTTTCCTCTTTCTCTTTCGTTAGCAGCTTTAAATTTCAAATTTGCTCTTTCGTAAACTGCTTCTAATGATACAGGACCGAATTCAGTTCCTATCCCTGCTGCTGCATACAGCCCACCGGAAACATCTACTCCTGCTCTTCCAAGCTCTTTTGATTCATTAGCGAATGCATATCCTGCTCTTCCTAATACATATAATGCATCATTTCCTGAATTTGTAGTGATTATGTTGAATTTACCTAATGCATAAACAGGAGCAACTCTTGCAATTTTATTTGTTTTATCTTTTTTATCTACTAACTTTCCAGATTTTGGAGATAATTTGTACTCTGCTCCTAATCCCCACTCAAATTCACCTTGATTATCAAAAATGTATTCAGCACCTAAAGTTGGTCCACCTTTAAGTTTAAGATCATCACCATATCCAGATTTCACTTTTCTAGTGAAGTCATATCCACCTTTAAATTGAATTTCTGATGCTACAGCATTTAATGCTAATAAAGCTGTTCCTAAAATAACTAACTTTTTCATTTAATTTCCTCCTTAATATTTCAAACATTTGATTTTCCAAATAGTCTCCCTAATCTTCTTCTAAGATTATACTATATGTTGCCAAAAAAATCAACTATTTTTTTACTTTTTATTTTTGAACTTTTTTATTTTTGTTTTGCTGTAAATTTTTATTTCCCCAAATTTCCATTCTTTTTCTTTTAACATTGAAAATACTGCTCTTAAATCATTTTTATCTTTTGAAGAAAAAAAGAGATTTTTATTTAATTCTTCTATTTCAGAAAATTAAATTTTATAAAATTAAAATTATTTTTCAATTAAATTTTATAATGATATTATTTTATCAACAACTTTTTCCAATTTTTTCAAAAGTGATATTCTATTATTTTTAATTACCTGATTTTCATCATTAATTTTTACATTATCAAAAAAACTGTTTATTATGTCTTCTTTTTTCAATAAAACTTCTATACATTCTGAGAAGTCTTTATTTTCAACATTTTCTAACTCAACAGCAAGCAGAAGCATCTGTTTTTCTTCTTCTGTATCAAATAGACTTTCATTTACGGTAACATCATTTTTTTCATCTTTCACTATATTTTTTACCCTTTTAAGAATATTTATAAGTTTTTCAAATTTTTCGGTTTTAGATAATTCAGATAAAATGAATAATCTGTTATCCAGTTTTATAATATCATTTTCAAGATTAATCTGATAGTTAATCAGATCTTTACTGTATTTTTCAGATAAAACATTTATTATTCTCTGTCTGAAAAACTCGATTACATCTGTAACTATGTTTTTCTCAGAAACTTTCTTATTCTCTGAAAATATTTCATATGATTTTTCTATAAGTTCTTTATAATTATATTCAAGCCGTGAGTTCAGTGTGACATATACTATCCCCTGAACTGCTCTTCTTAAAGCATAAGGATCCTTTGAACTTGTAGGCTTCAACCCTACTGAAAAACATCCTATAACCGTATCCATCTTGTCACTGATACCTGCTAAAGCTCCTTCTATTGTAGTAGGCAGACTGTCTCCCTGATATCTCGGCAGGTAATGCTCAAATATTCCTAAAGCGACACTTTTCTTTTCTCCCTGTTTTTCCGCATAAATCGACCCCATAAATCCCTGTAATTTGGTAAATTCCTTTTCTCCTATTACATTTGTAACAAGGTCTGCCTTTGCCAGCTCTACTGTTCTTAATATATTTTCACTTTCAGATTGTTTTCCCGTTTTTTCTATAAGATATTCGGCGATTTTTCGACTTCTCTGTATTTTGTCGTATATACTTCCCATATCTTTTTGAAATGTAACTTCTTTCAGCTTTTCAATATTATCGGAAAATTTATTTTTTAAATCTTCTTCAAAAAAGAATTTTGCATCTGCAAGTCTCGGCTCTATAACTTTTTCATTACCTTTTTTTACCGTTTCCGAATATTCCGGAGCATTTCTGACAAGTACGAATTTATTTGTCAGCTTTCCGTCTCTATCTTTTACAGGAAAATATCTCTGGTGAGTTTCCATAGTAATCGTAGTAATATCTTCAGGAAGCAGCAAATAATTTTTATTGTATTCTCCTTTTATTGGATAAGGATATTCTACGAGATTTACAACTTCCTCCAGTAAATAATCGTTTATTATAACAGTTTCTCCATCTTTTTCACAATTTTCTTTTATACTTTTCAGAATTTCATCATGCCGTCGATTTTTTTTCGGAATTACAAAATTTTCCGTTAATATTTTTTCGTATTCCGAAGCTTCGGTAATTACAATATCCTGAGAAGCAAAGTATCTCATTCCTCTTGTTTTATTTGAAGATTTTATTCCTTCAAATTCAAAATCCAGAATTTTATTTCCTAAAAGTGTAACAAACCATTTTATAGGTCTTGCAAATCTGAACTGTTTATTTCCCCACTTCATAGATTTTTCAAATTCCATTTTTCTTAATACATCATTTAAAATTTGAGGAAGTATTTCTTCAGTTTTTTTACCTTTTAAAAATTTTTCAATGGAAATATACTTTCCCTTTTCATTTTCTATTATTTTAATATCTTCATTTTCAGCATTCTGAGATTTTACAAAGCCCTCTCCTGCTTTAGTCAGTTTTCCGTCTTTATATGCTATATCAACTGACGGACCTACACTTTTTTTATTAAGGTCCTCCTGTTTTTCAGATATATCTTTTACTATTACTGCAATTCTTCTCGGAGTACTGAAAGATTCAACATCTGAAAAAGATATTCTTTCATTTTTCAATTCGACCTTAATCAATTTTTCCAAATCAGCTTCAGCTTCGTTTATATATCTTGAAGGAAGCTCTTCCAATCCTATTTCAAAAAGAAAATTCACTGTTCTCTCCTTATCTAAAAATTAGTTTTTATATTATCAGAATACCACGTATTCAATACTTTTTCAAGCCGCTCTTTTTTACTTTTATGCAATTTTTTAATAATCCGTACTTCTTTGAAGTTTACTTATTTTTACTTTTTCTCATATGAATTTTTTCAGATGAACTGACTGTTTCTAAAGTTCGGAAATTTTTAACTCAACTTTATTATAACTTTTCTGATAATTTATAAGTATACTTTCTGCAACTTTTATTTTTTAATCCTTCTATTCCCAAGCATTTATAAAATCATATCAGAATAACAGTATTTAAGCAGATATCAATAAAATAAGACAAAATCAAACTATACTAAATATAAAATTTCGCTATCCTATTTTTCTGTTTCCCTATCTCTACAATGATTTACTTCTATAATAGTAAAAGGGCAGCTGCCTTATTTAAATTAACTGTCAATTCTTGAAATTATTTGAATATATGCCATTATATTCTGCAATCTTTACAGTAAAACTGTTATTTCAAATTTTACTACCACACTACAAATCCTCTCATTTTTCTTTCA
>JAUNKI010000118.1 GCA_030532815.1 Leptotrichiaceae bacterium | reverse complement strand
GAAACTACCGATATTCTAACTTTTTTATTATCTCTTATTTCATATCTTACTCTTCTTCTTTTCTTTGCTTTTTCATCCCAAAGCATTACTTTTGATGAAAAAATCGGCATTTCCTTTTCTACAACTTCCCCTTGTGGGTTCATCGCATTAGGTTTAATATGTCTTTTTTGGATATTCACACCTTCTACAATGATTTTTCCTGTTTTCGGATATACTTTTAAAACTTTTCCGATTTTCCCTTTATCTCCTGTCTGATCCTGACCCGCCTTGTCGTTTCTCGGCAAATCTTTTGATCTTCCGCTTATTACAATAACCGTATCTCCGGTTTTGACATGTAATTTATTAGGTATTGATTTTGTTTTTGGTTTAGCCATTTTTCGCAAACCCTCCTTCCTATAATACTTCCGGTGCCAGAGATACTATTTTCATAAAGTTTTTTGCCCTTAATTCTCTTGCCACAGGTCCAAAAATTCTCGTACCTCTTATTTCCAAGTTTGAGTTTAATATAACTGCTGCATTGTCATCAAATTTTATATATGATCCGTCCGGTCTTTTAAGTTCTTTTCTAGTTCTTACTATTACGGCTTTAACGACATCTCCTTTTTTAACGTTTCCGTTAGGAATAGCTTCTTTTACAGATGCCACGACAATATCACCGATTTTTCCAAATCTTCTTCTTGATCCGCCCAATACTCTGATAACCATTATCTTTTTTGCACCTGTATTATCAGCAACATTAAGCATCGTCTGCTGTTGAACCATTTAAAATTTCCTCCTCTCAAATTTACTGTACTATTTCGCTTTTTCCAAAATAGTCACGACTCTCCATCTTTTATCTTTACTTAGCGGTCTTGTTTCCATAATCTGTACTTTATCTCCGATTCCGCATTCGTTGTTTTCATCGTGTGCTTTATATTTTTTAGAAGTCTTTACTCTTTTTTTATAAAGTTTATGTAATTTCATTGTTTCTTCAAGAACAACTACAGTTTTATCCATTTTGTCCGAAACAACTATTCCTTCTCTGACTTTTCTTTCGTTTCTTTTATTTTCCACTGACGAACCCTCCTATTTCACAGTCTTTTTCTCAGTTATTATTGTTTTCATTCTTGCAATATCTCTCTTAACCTGCTTTATTTTAGTAGTGTTGTGTAATTGTCCAAGAGTTTTTTGAAATTTTAAATTAAATAATTCCTGTTTCAGTTCCTTTACTTGTGTATCTAATTCATCCAATGATAATTCTCTTATTTCATTTGCTGTCATTACTTATCACCACCCGCTTCTTCTTTTCTTACAAA
This sequence comes from Leptotrichiaceae bacterium, assembly GCA_030532815.1. Classification (GTDB taxonomy): domain Bacteria; phylum Fusobacteriota; class Fusobacteriia; order Fusobacteriales; family Leptotrichiaceae; genus Pseudoleptotrichia. The sequence continues at coordinate 4,977 of JAUNKI010000118.1, read as the reverse complement.
TTTAACTTTTATAGGTAGTTTATGTCCGGCTTTTCTTAATGCTTCTTTAGCTTTTTCTTCTGATACCCCGCCAACTTCAAACATTATTTTTCCTTTTTTCACTACTGCTACCCAACCTTCGGCATTACCTTTACCTTTACCCATTCTCGTTCCTTCAGGTCTTTTTGTATAAGGCTTGTCAGGAAATATTCTGATCCAGATTTTCCCTTCCCTTTTGAATGTTCTGTTTATTGTTACCCTGCAGGCTTCTATCTGTCTCGATGTTATCCATCCGAATTCCTTAGCGGCAAGTCCGAATTCTCCGAAATCCACTTTATTTCCTTTAGTAGCTATACCGCCTATTTTTCCTCTAAACTGCTTTCTGTATTTTGTTCTTTTAGGTATTAACATTACTCATTTCCTCCTTCCTTTTTAGTTGGAAGCACCTCACCATTGAATATCCATACTTTCAGTCCTAACGCACCGTATGTAGTGTGTGCCGTAGCAGTTGCATAATCCACGTCTGCTCTTAAAGTATGTAACGGTACTCTTCCTGAAAGTGTCCATTCACTTCTGGCTATTTCGGCACCGTTCAATCTTCCCGATACCATTACTTTTATTCCTTTTACCCCTGATTTTTCAGCTCTCTGAATCGCCTGCTGAACCGCTCTTTTATAAGCAACCCTTTTTTCAATTGCCGTTGCAATACTTTCAGCTATGAGCTGAGCATCTTTATTAGGGTTTTTGATTTCCTGTACTTTAACCTGTACTTTTTTTCCTGTCAGCTTTTCCAAGTTTACTTTTAAAGCTTCTATTTCCTGTCCTTTTCTACCGATCAGAATTCCGGCTTTACCTGTTTCTATTATTATAGTTATATCAGTAGGGGAAGTTCTTTCTATTTGAATAGTAGAAATTCCGGCGTGATAGTAATTTTTCTTAATATATTCTTTTACTTTCAGATCTTCATGAAAATTGTTTAAGTAATCTTTTCCTTCAGCGAACCATCTAGAATTCCATGATTTAGTTATTCCTATTCTGATTCCCCTAGGATCTACCTTTTGTCCCACAGACTTACCTCCTTATATTGATTAGTTTCTTTCGTCCACTTCCACAGTAATGTGTGCAGTTGGCTTTCTTATAACATCCGCTCTTCCCATCGCTCTCGGATTTATTCTTTTCAGTACCGGTCCTTTATCAATTAATATTTTTGAAATAAATAATTTGTCAGGATCCATTTTGAAATTGTGTTCAGCATTTGCAATTGCCGACTTTAATGTTTTTTCTATATATTTTGCCGCCTTTTTATTTGTAAATCTTAATACGTTCAGTGCCTGTAAAGCATCCTGTCCTCTGACTATGTCAGCTACAAGTCTTGCTTTCTGCGGACTTAATCTTTGATAACGTAATTTAGCTACTACTGCCATTTAAAGGCCTCCTTTCATTTACCTTATGCTCCGTTTTTTTATTTTCCGTACTATCTATTTTCTTTTTGCATCTTTTTTCGCATCTTTTCCATGTCCATAGAAAGTTCTTGTCGGTGCGAATTCTCCTAATTTATGTCCGACCATTTCTTCAGTTACATATACAGGAATATGTTTTTTCCCATTATATACTGCAAAAGTGTGTCCGATAAATTGAGGGAATATAGTAGATCTTCTGGACCATGTTTTAATAACCTGTTTCTTTTCTCCCATTGTTTCTATTTTCTTTAATAAATAAGCATCAACAAAAGGTCCTTTTTTTAATGAACGAGCCATTCTTTCCTCCTTATTTCATTATTTTCTGTCATTATATTAAATCGAATATTCCATGTTTACCGGCACACATCATTTAATATTCCTATTAAAGATGTGTCAGGCAACATTTTTATGTTCCACTGTCGTTATGTTACTTCTTTCTTTTTCTGACAATGAATTTATCACTAAGTTTTTTACCTCTTGTTTTCTTACCGAGAGTCGGTTTACCCCAAGGTGTAACAGGTGATTTTCTTCCGATTGGAGATCTTCCTTCTCCTCCTCCATGAGGGTGATCCACAGGGTTCATTACGGATCCTCTTACATGAGGTTTTCTTCCTAAATGTCTGTTTCTTCCCGCTTTTCCGAGCGATACCAGTGAATGTTCAGAATTTCCTACTGCTCCTATTGTAGCCATGCATTCTTTATGTATCAGTCTTAATTCTCCTGAAGGCAGTTCAACGTGACAGTAAGTTCCTTCTTTGGCAACCAGTCTTGCAGATGTACCTGCAGATCTTGCCAGCTGTCCTCCTTTACCAGGCAGAAGCTCAACGTTATGTATTACAGTACCTATCGGTAAATCTTTTAATTTTAGTGCATTTCCCGGTTTGATTTCAGCTCCTTCTCCTGCTAAAACCGTATCTCCCTTTTTCAACCCGTTCGGTGCAAGAATATATCTTTTTTCTCCATCAACATAATGTAATAATGCAATATTTGCCGTTCTGTTCGGATCATATTCAAGAGTGGCAACTTTTGCGGGAACTCCTATTTTGTTTCTTTTCCAGTCAATTACTCTGTAAAGTCTCTTATGTCCCTTATGTCTGTTTCTTCCCGTTCTGTGTCCATAGTTGTCGATTCCGTATGATGATCCTAAAGGTTCCGTCAGTGATTTTTCAGGTCTGACTTTATCTAATTCATGATTAACTAATATCGACATATGCCTTGTCCCACTAGTTATCGGCTTTAATTTCTTAATTGGCATAACTTTTTTACCTCCGCTTCTTTCTCTTTAACTTTGTTTTAAACATTTTTTATTTTATTAAATTCGGCAAAATAACTTTACCTTATTTTAGTATGTCCCGATATTCCGTATTTCAGTATTTTTTCAATTTATATATATCGAATTATACATTTTCCTCATAAGCTGCTATTTTTTCTCCATCCTGTAATTTAACTATTGCTTTTTTTATAGCAGGTGTTTTATACATGGACATTCTGAATCTTTCCATTTTCGGTTTGATATTCAGAGTATTTACTCCGGCAACTTTTACATTAAACAGTTTTTCCACAGCTTCTCTTATCTGAAGTTTGTTTGCTCTTCTGTCCACTATGAAAACGTATTCGTTTTTTTCCATTAATATTCTTGCTTTTTCAGTATTTACAACAGGTTTCTTTATAATATCAGTAATATGCATTATGCCAGCACCTCCTCGATAGTTGCAAGAGCTTCCTTAGTTACAACTACTTTATCCTGCTTGATTAACCAGAAAATACTCAAACTTCTTGAATCCAGTGATGTAACTTTTTCAATGTTTCTTACTGAATAGTCAAGATTAACGTCTCTGTTAAATGTATCTTCATTGTAATCAGCAATAAACAGCTGCTTTTCTCCTGCAAAATTTAATGCTTTTGCAAAATTTACAAAAGTTTTAGTTTTCGGTACATCCAATGTGAAGTCATCCAACACTATTAAATCTCCGTTATTTATTTTTACGGCTAATGCCGATCTTAAAGCCAATCTTCTAACTTTCTTGTTTACTTTTTTAGTATAGTCTCTCGGTTTCGGTCCGTGAACAACTCCACCGCCTACCATATGAGGAGCTCTCGTAGAACCCTGTCTTGCTCTACCTGTTCCTTTCTGTCTGAAAGGCTTTCTTCCTCCACCTCTTACTTCAGCTCTTGTTTTTGTAGAAGCATTTCCTTCTCTTGCTCCTGCCAACTCTGCAACTAATACTTCGTGCATAACAGCTTTGTTCGGCTCAATACCGAATATTTCATCTTTTACTTCAACAGTTCCCGCTTTTGAACCGTCTAATTTATATGTATTTAAAACTGGCATTTTGTCCTCCTCTCTTTTCCTTTAATTAGTACTTCTTAACCGATTTTTTAACAATTACATAACCGTTTTTAGGTCCCGGAACAGCACCTTTTACAAGTAACAGATTGTTTTCCGCATCAAACTTGACTACTTTCAGGTTCTGTACAGTTACCTGTTCATTTCCAAGTCTTCCTGCCATTTTTTTCCCTTTAGGCACATTACTGTTTGAAGCAGCTCCTCCTGCGTTGGATCCTCCCAATCTGTGGTTTCTTGAAACCCCGTGGGATGCTCTGTTTCCTCCGAAGTTATGTCTTTTCATAACTCCTGCCGTACCTTTTCCTTTTGAAGTTCCTACAACATCGACAAATTCAATTCCTTCCAAAACGTCAACTTTGAATTCCTGCCCCAGTTCAAATGTTTCCAAATCTGCCACTTTGAATTCTTTAAGGAATTTTTTAGGAGTAATTCCCGCTTTTTTAAATAATCCCATTTCAGCTTTTACAGTATTTTTTTCCTTTTTTTCATCATATGCCAATGTTACGGCATTATATCCGTCTTTTTCTTCACATTTCTTCTGAACTACGAAGTTCGATCCGGCTTCAATTACTGTAACCGGTATTAATTTTTCATTTTCAAAAATCTGTGTCATTCCGATTTTTTTTCCTAATATCATTTCTTTTTAGCCTCCTTAATATATTGGTTAATACAATGTCCATGAAAGTACATTTCTATCCTCGATAGCCTTATTTTTTATTGTTTAGATTTCATATCAATTTCAATAATGTAACGGAATAAGAGCTCTTAAATCCTTTCATTAAAAATCATACTAACTTGTACTAAGCCTTATAACTGCTTAATTTCTATTCCTACACCTGACGGCAGGTTCAATGAACTTAACGCTGCAATAATCTGCTGACTTGAATTTTTAATTTCAACAAATCTTCTGTGTATTCTCATTTCAAACTGTTCTCTTGAATCTTTATTTACGTGAACCGATCTTAAAACTGTATATTTTTTAGTCTTTGTAGGTAAAGGAAGAGGTCCGGCCAATTCCGAACCGTTTTTCTTTACTACTTCAGCTATTTTTTTTGCAGACTGGTCTAATAATTTATGATCGTAAGATTGAAGATATATTCTTAATTTATCCAAAGTTCTTCCTCCTAATTTTTGACTTTATTATTTAACTATAGTAGCGACAACTCCTGAAGCTACAGTTCTTCCACCTTC
>JAUNKI010000117.1 GCA_030532815.1 Leptotrichiaceae bacterium | reverse complement strand
TTTACTCAAGAATTTAAACAACAGGCAGTAGAACATTACGAAAGAAGCGAACAATCAGTAAAAGAAGTGTCAAAGACATTGGGAATAGGAATGTCCACATTAAACAGATGGATATCAAATGCGAGGAAAAATGAAATTAATTTTTAAATATATATCTCGTGAAGATTGGATATCTAAAGGCTCTATTAAAATGTGTAAATCATTTAAAAAATGGTAATTTAGCTTGGAAAGATAAAGGAATAGGTCTTGGTGTAGGGTGGTGTCGGAGCGAATGTTAGTTTTTCTGCAGATTCAGCCTTTTGGAAACATTATAAAGCTAAAAATATCTTAAATAAATATGATTTTAATGATACTGGAAAGAAAATCAATAAATATATAAATCAAAATAAAGAAAAATTAGAAAAACAATATAATAAGTATAAGAAGAAAAGTAAAAATGACTAAAATAATTATAAAAAATAATGTGATTAGTCGTTATGATTATATTGTAGTATGGATAAATAATGAAAAAAAACTATTAAAACCTCATTCAGAAATTTGCTTGGAAACTTATGATGAAGAAGTAGATATTGTATTTTCATTATTTTCTTTTAAAAGTAAGAAAAAAATTATAAAATGTGCTGGGAAAGAAGAGATATTGTTAGAGTTAAAGTTTAATAATAAGAAATTTGTTATTAAATTGATGTCAGGGCTATTATATGTTATTTTTGTTTTATATAATTTTATAGTTAATGGTTTTAATATTACAACAGTATTAATTACCTTGTTTTTACATATTTTTATAGTAATTTGTGGTTTTGTTTTTGCAATAAGAACTATTGAGTTAGTAGAGAAAAAATAATTGTTTTATAGTATTTCCTGTATTGTCGAAGTCGACGAAGGAGGGAAAGACCGTAACGGGGTAGCGGGAGTATGAGGGCAGCAATGAGCCCTCATGGAAAAAAACGTTCCCTTTAATCTTTGAATTTAATTAAAATTTCACTTTTGAAAATTTTTAAATGCTCAGTTTCTACTTCTGCATTTTTAAAAATAGTTTGAGAAGCTTTTGTAGAATTAAGAGATTTATGTTTGTCAGAAAAATAGATTACTTTTTTTATTCCTGACTGGACAATTGCCTTTGCACATTCATTGCATGGAAAATGTGTCACATAAATAGTACAGTTTTTTAACGATTTTATACTGTTAAGAATAGCATTAAGTTCGGCATGGACAACATAAGGATATTTTGTATTCAGGAAATCTCCGTCTTTGTCCCACGGCATACTGTCATCGGAACTTCCTATCGGAAAACCGTTATACCCGATTCCGATTATTTTTCTGTCTTCATCAATAATACATGCACCTACCTGAGTAGAAGGATCTTTACTTCTCATTCCCGATAAAAATGCAATTCCCATGAAATATTCATCCCATGAAAGATAATCATTTCTTTTAGACATGTCATTACCTCACTTTATTTAATAGTACTTTTTACTTTCATATCTGAAAATTGTATTTCGACATTATCTGATTTACTTAATTCAATTCCTCTTTTTACAACTTTTCCGTTTTTTCTTGTTATGGTATATCCCTGTTTCAGTATATCATTTACTGAATATGCTGATAATTTTGCATTTTTATATTGCAGGTCATCTTTCATTTTTTTTATTTTTTCTTGAATAACGGAGTTGATTTTTCTTTCGAGAGTTTCAATATATATTTTTTTCTGCTCAATTATAAATTTTAAATTTATTTTTTCAAACCGTTTTTTCCTGTAATTGAACTGCTCTCTTGCTTTTTCGGTAATTCTTCGCAGCTCTCCCGATAATTTCCGCTCTTTTTCCATAAGACGGAGTTTTTCATCATTCAGTACACTTATGTAATTTTTAATATAATAATTATTTTTCCGATGTTCAAGTTCCTTCCTGATAAAAGTTATTTTATTAATCAGAAGTTTATTTAAATTATTTTTTCTGATATTTAAGCTATTTATCAGTTCATCTTTTACGGGAACGAGTATTTCTACAGCTTGAGTAGGGGTAGCTGCTCTTTTGTCGGCGACTAAGTCTGACAGAAGATTGTCAATTTCATGTCCCACTGCTGAAATAACAGGTATTTCGGAATTATAAACAGCTTCTATTACAGGTTCTTCGTTAAAAGCCCACAAATCCTCTATGCTTCCGCCGCCACGTCCTACTATTATAACATCTGTATTCAACTGTCCGTCAGACTTCATTCTGTTAAAAAAGTCTATTCCTGAAGCAATTTCGGTTGAAGCTCCTTCTCCCTGAACTTTTGACGGATACAAGTAAATATTTATATTTCTGAACCTTTTATGTGCAGTATTTATTATATCTTTTATTGCAGCTCCTGTTTCAGCCGTTACAACTCCTATATTTAAAGGAAGTAGAGGAAGAGATTTTTTATTGGAAATATCAAAATATCCTTTTTCAAAGTAGAATTTTTTCAACATTTCCATTTTTTCATAAAGGGAACCTGATTTATTACTTTTTTCAAGAGTTTCAGCTATTATCTGAAAAGAGCCGTTAGCTTCATATATTGTGGCATTTCCCATTATTTTAACATGATCGCCCTCTTTTAAATCAGTCGGGACATTTTTATAAAGATATTTGAATATGGCACACTTTACACTGGCCTTATCATCCTTCAGAGTGAAATAGAGATGCCCCGAACGGTAATATGTAATATTGGACAGCTCTCCCTGAATGTACATATTTTTAAAAGTTGAAGTTCCTTCCAGAAACTGCTTTACTGCTTTATTTACTTCGCTTACTGAAAATACAGTCGGTTCCATTATTTTACCTCTTTTTCATTTTCGATTTTCCTTTTATTTGTTTAACAGTTTTTCCTTATAATTTTCTTCCTTAAATCCGATTAATGCAAATGTCCGTGTTACGAGCACGGGTCTTTTCAAAAGCATGCCGTCCGATGCAAGAAGTTCAATTTTTTCTTTTTCGGTCATGTCCTTCAGTTTATCTTTTAAATTAAGTTCTTTATAGACTCTACCGCTTGTGTTGAATAATTTCTGGATAGAAAGTTCGCTTTTTTTGAAAATGTCTTCCACTTCCTTTGTTGTAAGGTTTGCTTCCACAATATGCTTTTTTTCGTACATAATTTCATTTGTGTCCAACCATTTTAATGCTTTTTTACATGTACTGCATGACGGATAATAGTATATTTTCATTTTTCATTCTCTCCTTTTAATTTTAAAAATTTATTGTTTTTTACTGAATTATTTATATTTTCTCTCAGGAATAAACTTATATGGAAAAATACATGTCAGAAAATAGTAAAATTCAAGTGTTTTTCAGGAATTTTAAAGTTCCAATATTAATTTTTTCAATTCGTTCATTTTATCCCGCAATTTTATTGCTTCTTCAAAATTCAGCTCTTCAGCGAATTTTTTAATTTCCTTATCGAGACGTTTTATTTCCCTCTCTATTTCAGCCTGATTTTTATAATCTTTTTTAATTTTTTCAGCTTTTTCTTCTTTTATAATTTCATAATCTACAATGGATTCGGCTATTTCCCTCTCTACGGTTTTCGGATTAATATTATTTTCAATATTGTATTTTTCCTGAATTTCCCTACGTCTGTTTACTTCGTCTATGGCTTCTTTCATGGATCCTGTCACAGTATCGGCATAAAGTATAACCTGTCCGTTTACATTTCTTGCAGCTCTCCCCATTGTCTGGATTAATGAACGTCTGGAACGTAAATATCCTTCCTTATCGGCTTCAAGTATTGCTACTAAGGAAACTTCGGGAATATCAAGTCCCTCTCTTAAAAGATTTATACCTACAAGTACATCAAATTCGCCTTTACGCAGCCCTCTTATTATTTCAGTACGTTCGAGGGTGTCTATGTCCGAATGCATATATTTCACTTTTATCCCATATTCAAGATAATAATCGGTAAGTTCCTCAGCCATTTTTTTAGTAAGAGTAGTGACAAGTACCCGTTCTTTTTTTTCAGTTCTTTCCTTTATTTCATCCATTAAATCATCAATCTGATTTTTAGTAGGTCTGATTTCAATATCCGGTTCCACAATTCCTGTAGGCCGTACAAGCTGTTCGATTATTTCATCTTTGGACTGTTCCAGCTCATAATCGCTTGGAGTAGCTGAAATATAGACAACCTGAGGAACTTTGGAAAAAAATTCTTCAAATTTTAAAGGTCTGTTGTCAAAAGCACTCGGAAGTCTGAAACCATTATCTATAAGAGATTCTTTTCTTGCTCTGTCTCCTTTATACATTCCGTTTATCTGAGGAACCGATATGTGTGATTCATCCAGAAATACGACCATATCTTTAGGAAAGTAATCAATGAGCGTGTCAGGTGCCTCTCCTGCATTTTTCCCCGTGAGATACCTTGAATAATTTTCGACTCCTTTACAGTAACCTATTTCAGCTATCATTTCGAGATCATATTCTGTTCTCTGTTTTATTCTCTGAGCTTCAAGAAGCCTGTTCTGTTTTTCAAAAAACGTTATTCTGTCATCCAATTCGGATTTTATACTTTCAAACATTTTTTCGGAATCTTCGTTGGACAGATAATGGGTAGCCGGCATTACTGTCAGACGCTTGACTTCCCTTATTTTCTGCCCTGTAAGAGTGTTGATTTCGGAAATGTTCTCCAAATCATCTCCGAAAAACTCAAATCTGTATCCTGTATCCTGATAACTCGGATGTAAATCAAGTACATCTCCCTTTACACGGAATTTTCCCCTTTCAAAAGCAATATCGTTCCGTTCGTATCTTAGAGAAATTAAACGTCGGATTAATTCATTTCTGTCAAATCCTGTGGATACATCAATAGGAATAGAACGTTTTTTATATGCTTCGGGAGAACCCAAACCGTATATTGCAGAAACCGAAGCAACTATTATTACGTCGCGACGATTGAGAAGTGCGGCAGTTGCCGCATGACGCAGTTTATCTATTTCATCATTTATGGAAGAATCTTTTTCAATATATGTATCAGTCTGCATTATATATGCTTCAGGCTGATAGTAGTCATAGTAGGATACAAAATATTCCACGGCATTTTCAGGGAAAAACTGTTTGTATTCATTATATAATTGGGCAGCCAGTGTTTTATTAGGTGCCATTATTAATGCAGGACGGTTTATCCGTTCTATTACATTTGCCACTGTAAAGGTTTTTCCCGAACCTGTAACTCCGAGAAGAATCTGATCGGTAATTCCGTTTTCAATATTTTCCACTATTTTATCAATTGCCTGAGGCTGGTCCCCTGTGGGCTGAAATTTAGAGTGTATTTTAAAATTCATATTTCCTTCTTTCGGCTTACTGCAATAAACCTGAGTTTTATTTTAAATTATATCAAAAAACAGAGGAAAATACCAGACTGTAAATAAACGGAGAAAAATAAAAATTTTTTTTGATATCCGTTATATATTTTTTATTGTAAATTTAAATATTAGGAACAAAATATTTAAATAATAGTAAATAATTCATCTAAATTATATAAATTTTATATTTTTAAAATTACTTGAGGAAAAAATGGAAACCAACAAAATGACAGATTTTCAATAAATATTTTAAAAGTTGTAAAAAATAGAATGTTGATTTTATAATAACTCAGTTAACTTAAAAAAATATACTGAAAATATTATGAACTTTGAGTTTTAAAGCATGCTTCGGTAATAGAGCGGTATAATTTAAATGATGGGATAATTAGGTATTATAGCAGCTTTTGTTTTAATTTACGGGAAATACTCCTGTATAAATTTAAGTTGAAAAATGATATAATAAAATATATTCTGTAAATAAAGGGGAAAATAAAAATGAATGAAAAGAAAACAGGATTGGTTCTCGAAGGAGGAGGATTAAGAGGAATTTTTACGGCAGGAGTTCTTGACTTCTTTCTTGAAAAAAATATAGAATTTGACAGATGTATAGGAGTTTCAGCAGGTTCATGCCATGCATGCAGTTATTTGTCCAAACAGTATAAAAGGGCATATAATGTATCTGTGGATTATCTGGACGATAAGAGGTATTGCAGTATTTACAGCTTAATAAAAACAGGGGATTTGTTCGGGGCGGATTTTCTTTATAGAGAAATACCTGATGTACTGAATCCTATTGATAATGAAGCATATTTAAAAAACAATACCGAATTTCAGGCTGTTATAACAAACTGCCATACAGGAAAAGCCGAATATCCTTATATAAATGATATGAAAAAAGATGTAAATTATATAAGAGCTTCCAGCTCTCTTCCGTTTCTGTCACAAATGGTACGGATAAACGGAGAACTCTACCTT
>JAUNKI010000116.1 GCA_030532815.1 Leptotrichiaceae bacterium | reverse complement strand
GAAATAATTTGTGTCGGCAGTTTTTTATCAAACTTTTTTCCAAAAAAGTTTGGATTAAGCTGATAGTCGGAGTGTGAGGGCGGCAATGAGCCCTCACGGAAAAAATAGTTTGTTAGGCTTTTAAAAAAAAGTAGTATGAGAGCGATTAAGCTCTCATTTTAATTTTTAGGCGGATAAATGATTTGCTGCTAATTAAATTTGGAAATTAAAAAAAATTATATATTGCGGAAAAAAATTATTTGAAAAAACTAAAAGAAATATAGTAATTACAATTGTTTGAATGAATTTTTAGGAAATTGGAAAAAATTTAATTATTATGATAAAATAAATTTAAAATAACAGTCAGAAAATAATAATTAAATGTTCAGTTGAAAAATTCAGGGAAAGGGAGTGGAAAAACCGCTGATTGAAGAAAAAATCACACTGAATAAATATAATAAAGTTAGCGGAAAATAATTATGAGTATAAGAAGATTGATAGGAGTATTTTTTGTTATACTGAATACGGGTCTTTTTGCCACAACTACTACAAATGCCCTTCAGGATGCAAAAAATGCACAGGCCCGAAATGCCATGTATAACGAGATACAGAACCGTAATAAACAGTCTAATGATGATCCTGTTATGTTTAATATCGGAAACATTATGTCATCAGCTGCAAGCGGTGCCAATTTGTATGATCTCGGAAAAGCTGTTAAAGGAATGAATTCATCGTCTCTCAGTTCAGCAAATGACACGAGTACGAGTCCTTCAACATGGAAAGTAAAACTGAAACCTTGGCAGATAATCCTTGCAGTAATATTTATGGCAAATGAGCTGAGAGAATTAAAATCAGGCGGGGGAAGTAACAGTTCATTAAAAAATTCAAATTATGAAAGTTCTCCTATAGGAAAAATTAAAGATACGTATGATATAAGGAGTAAAATTGTAGTAAATCTGTTTAAAATTACCGGAAATATAACGGATAATGTCGGACGGGTACTTTCAAATGTTCTGGGAGTTTTTCTTTTACTTATGGGAACTTTGGAAATACTTATCAATATACTTAAGGGAGTAACTAATCCCAATACCGAAGAACCGAAGACAATAATAATGATTATGAAGGATATGTTTCCACAGATTGTAGTAATGGCAACACTTGTCATGATACTTGCCAACGGTTTTTTCTGGAACTTTTATACAGGACCGTTATTTGACCTTTCAATGAAAATAGGAGGGATGATTTCAGGGCAGAGTTTCAGTATATATAATTTACCCGACTATCTGACTAAATTATTCAATGTTCCTTTTGCCGTTATAGTTTCAGGAGTAAAAATGCTGTTCAGTGTAAAAGGAGTAGTAAATAATATTCTTCCTATTGTCGTACTGTTTTCAGGGCTTGTACTCTTATGGTTATGTATAAAAGCGGCAATTGAAATAATGATAGTATTGGTAGACTATCTGATTGTCGGCTGTTTTGCAATGGTAGTTATGATTTTTATGGCTCTCGGATTTACTAAAAACATAGGAGTGGGAGCAATAGGAGGAATTATAGCTGCAATGGTAAATGTTATAGTTATGTTCACTCTTATAGGTTTCGCTTTTAAGCTGATTGATAAACTTGACGGAAATGGAAGTTCTGATGTAGGTAAGCTTATCGGAATGATAATAGGAGTATTTATCGTAAATGGACTTATTATGCAGATAAAGACGATAGGTCAGTTTCTCAATGCGGGAAATGCAGCATTTATTCAGGCGAGCTCAATTACAACGGAAGTTATTGACGGAGGCTTTAATATGCTCATAGCCGGAAATTTTCTGAAAAATGCCTTCAGTAAGGGAAGTTCTTCGGCAGTAGGAGGAAAAAATATCGCAGCAGGTGGTAAAAATTCTGTTGAAAATCTCGCAGGAAATAAAGGAGGGAGAGATATTCTTTCTGCTGCAAGAAAAAATGTCGAAAGTACAGGAAATAATGCCGGAGGGGCAGGGAAAAAAATGAGTCTTTCCGATTTGAGGGATACTACTAGGCAATTTGCAACGGGTAATGCAGATAAACATGCGGAAACGATAAATGAAATCGTAAGGGAAAAAATGAGAAAAAAAGAAGAGGACAAGGAAAAAGAAAAAGGAAAAAATGAGAATATAAATATAAGTAAAAATTCCGAACTGATACGTCAGAATGCAGGTAAAAATGAAGCATTGGAAAATAAAAATAAAAATTCCCAAAATGAAAATGCCCAAATTTAAAAAAATCAATAATATATTTATAAAAAATAAAGAAAAAGGAGAAAAAATTGAAGAAAATATTACTTATTACGCTAATTATACCTTCTTTTGCTTTTGCAAGCGGAATGAGATTTACAATGGAAAAAGACAGAAAAGTTGAAAACAGACAGATAAATGCGAAAACAGAGAAATCGGTAAATAAAAATGATGCTGATACAACACCTCTTTTGCGTAATTATGAAATAGGAGACGGAAATATAAAGTCCACAAAGGAAAAAGTGAATACAAATTTAAAACTTACAGGTTCAAAATCAAATAAGCACGCAATGCTGAACAGAGCTCTTAATAAACTGGTTAATGAGTCAAGTACCTATTTGGGAATACCTTATCTCTGGGGAGGAACTACAAGAAAGGGACTTGACTGTTCGGCTTTTGTTAAAAATGTATATTCGTCCATAGGTATTATACTTCCGAGAGTATCAAGGGATCAGGCGAAAGTAGGAAAAAGGGTAAGTCTTGCAGCTGCAAGAAAAGGAGATCTTATATTTTTTGAAACGGATCCTAAAAGACCGGATACAGTTTCACATGTGGGAATGTATATCGGAAACGGGAAAATGATACATGCTTCCAGTGGAAGTGAAAAAGTAGTTATCGTTCCGCTTAATCAGGGATATTTTATGTCCAAAATGGTAGCTGTTAAAAGAATAGTGGATATATCCTGACAGTAGAAAGTGAGAAGGAAAATGAAAGAAGAAAAAATAAAGGATACAGATGAAAAGTTTCGGGAATATTTCAGAAATACTTTTTTAGCGGATAAAAGAGAACTTATACAGGAATTTGGTGAAGAAGATTTTGATTTGGAATATAATTTTAAAAAAGAAAAGTCTGTTAATTCAGAGAATATATTTGAAATAATATACAGAACTTTTTCTGAAGGAAAATATAAAGAATTCGGTACTTTTTTAAGTAATTTGGATTTATTGTCCGAAAATAAAGAAGATAAACAATTTGAAAAAAGCAGTATCAAAAATAATAAAAAGGAAGAAACTGAAATTTCAGATTTTGGAAAAAATGGGGAATATTATCGACAACAGATAAAAGAAACTGAAAATAAAAATTTGGAAGAAAAATTTGATGGAAAAAACAAATTCTCAGAAATCGATTTAAAAAATGCGGCATATATTATGAGCAGTGTCTATCCTCATGAGCTTTATGCCGCACTGAACGATAATTCCGAAAAAAATGATAAAATAATATTAACGGAAATATCTGAATATGGTGATTTTAACGATAGTTATGAAAAAATGCAGCATGAAATGAAAAGTAAGGAAATAACGGGCCTTCAAAAACTTTACTCATCAGGGTTATCAATATTCAATAAAGTTTTTTTTGAGGAATTTATATCAGATATTCTGAAACATAGGACGAAAAATATTCTGAAATCCTACATGTTTCCTTTTTTTAGTTTTCCGAGAAAAGTTATTTTAGGTGAAGGCTCTTCCAATGATTTGACGGATACGGTATTTAAAATATATGAAGATGACAGACTGTATAATATAATAAAGGATAGAAAGGATTTTAAATCAGAATGCGATAATGTAAAAAGAACTGTAAAAAAAGAATTTTACTATACGGATTTTAATAAAATAGATAAAATTGACAAAGTAAAAGAAAATTTCGGAATAAAAACTTTGGATACTTATACGGAAATTCTGGATTTTAATATGAATAATCATTTAAAAGAATATAAACAGCTGAAACCTCTTCTTGACAAATATAATATAAAAAAAATGACAAAGAGAAGTTTAAAAAACTTATATGAAGATAACAACAGATTATTTAAAAATCTTGAAAAAAAACTTGGGAAAAAACCGTCTGATGCTACCAAAAATATGATATTGAATAAAATCATAATAAATGAATTTATGAAAAAAAAGCTGGAAGGAAAAACCTGCATATTAATTGACGACATGAAAAATTCTTTTTTCGGATTGAAAGTTCCCGTTATAAACGGAAAAATTGATACTGACTTTATTAATCTTGAATTTGATATATTGAATCAGGAAAGTAGAAATAATTTAATAAAAATAGCTGAAAAGTTTGCAGACAGTAAAACAAGGATTGTAAAGCAACTCATAAAAACAGACAGAGGGCTTTTTGATTTCAACGACAGAGAAGACGAAATCAGAGATCTGATTTTCAATAAAATAGGACTTGAGATAGAAGAAGACATTGCAGATATAATTACAGACACTGAAAAATTGGAGGAAATACTTAATAAAAATTCATCGGTTTACATATTCAACGGGGCAAATTACGAATTCAGATCAAGGCTTGACAAAGCTGTAATAAAGATGTTGGAGCCTTTTATTTCAAGGGATTCGGTTAATGTTGAAAAAATAGTTTCCTATATAAATGAAAATTCGATTATTAAGGACAGCAGACCTATTTACGAAGATGATTTTGAAGAGTTTTCTGAAAATATTTCCGAAAATCCTGATTTTAAAATGGAAGAAACTGATTTATATAAATTGAAACAGAATAAAAGTCAGATCAGTAAACTGATAGGGCAGAATATTCCTGTTGATAATATTATAGACAAGTATAAATTTAAGGATAAAAGTAACATGGCTTTTATACTGGGTGCATTTAAACAGAGTTTGAATATAAATGAAAGCGGCAAAATTTTAAAAAAAAATCCGAAGGTAAAAAAAATAAGAGAGAACAGATTTAAAAAAATCAAAAATTATGATGAAAATTTTATTCCTTCTTTTAAAGACAGTTTTTTTAAAGATGAACCTGATTTTGAAATTTTAAGGGAACAAAGCAGTTATGTCCGAAATAAGGCTTCGGAATTTTTTGAAATGATAGGAGAAAGTCAGGAAAGAATAAATTCCTTTAATTTTAAAAATCAGGAAATTTTTAACGAAAACTTTGATAATATAATGAAAAATAAAAGCAGAATAAATCTTATTAAAGAAGTAGAAAAAACAAAAATTGATATTGAAAATATGAAGTTTTTCGGACAGAATTCAGGAAATATGAGAAAAATAAATTTTCTGAAAATGAGGCTCCGTTCAATGGAAAATAAACTTACTTCTACGACGGCAGTTAAAATACTTCTAAAAAATAAAACAATTGGAGAAAAGGATAGAGATATACTGAAAATTACAGATAAATATTACATTGAGAGTTTAAAGTATGTGGTAAAGTAAAAATGTCAGGTACTTCTCAGGGATTACTATACTGACATGGAACTGCTTAAAAATGATGTAAATATAAATCCGCAACTCGATATTCAGCTCAGAAGGGAAATTGAATACAGTCTCGGACTTTATAACACTTTCGGTGTTGAAGAAAAAGTAAAAGTACTGAATAGAATAATGAGTAATCTTGATATAAAAAAATTAAATAAAGAATTTTTAAATGAAAAGCGTAGAAAAGCTGCGAGCTTCGGAAAAAAAATAATTAACGGAAGAAAAACAGAACTGACGGAAAATAACAGAAAAATGCATGAACTTCTGAATAGAGACATAGGAAAACTTGAAAAAATGAATGAGGAAACAAAAAAAATCGTAAACGGATTTGCAGACAGATTTATGGATAAGCTTGAAAAGGAGTCCGAAGACAGTGATTTTTCCGAAAAGTTTTCCCTTAATATGTTTAATGACAGAGAATTCATTGATTATATTATAAAATATGAAAATGTGGATAACAGTTATATAAGGGAACTTCTTGCATTGGATGATGAAGGGACTTTTGCTGAAACAGATTACCATAATCAGAGTTTTCAGGAAGTGAATATAAGTGACAGGCTTGCCCGTTACAGAGGGCAGATGAGAATCAATGCACTGAGAAAATCAAATCTGATGGGGAAAAAAATTTTTGAAAATTATGAAATAAAGAAATTTAAAAATAACCGTAAAAAACTCAATGAGGAAATCGAAGAAGTAAAGTCCAGAATGAAGGAAATTCTGAATGAAACTGAAAGGGAATATGAAGAAGATATGAGAAAAATTAGTCAGGATAGGAAAAAATCCCTTCAAAATCAGGAAAAAACTAAAGAAAAGTTAAATAACAGTATAAAAATTAATATAATGCAGGCTGTAGAAAATAAAAAAGAAGAAGAAAGAAT
>JAUNKI010000115.1 GCA_030532815.1 Leptotrichiaceae bacterium | reverse complement strand
TAAAGATTAAATTTTTTTAAATTTTTTCAAAGGATAAATATATTGAAATTTTTTTTAATAACAGGTATACTACTACATATTATAAAAAATAAAAAGAATAAACACAATATATGGTGTTTTATAATAAAAAATAAATCTGATATGATATTAAGTTAAAGAAAGGAATAATATAAAAATGAGAAGACTGATAAAATTTGAAAAAGAAGACTGCAATCCTTGTGCAATGGTATCTGATTTACTGGATAAAAACGGAGTGGAATATGAAAAAGTAAATCCTTTTGATAATCCTGAACTGGCAATGAAATACAAAATCAGAACAGTACCTACAACTATACTTATTAAAAATGATGAGGAAATTAAAAGAACAATCGGATTTAATCCTGAAGAATTAAAAGAAATAATAACAATGATATAAATTGATATGATAAAAGACGAGTTTAAAAATGCTCCTAAATTAAAAATGGGAGTATTTATTTTTACAGTAATAATCGGAAAATTATATATCTGTTATTAAATTAAGGAGTTACAATCATGTTTATATATTATGATTCAAAAACGGGAAATGTTCAGAGGTTTGTAGATAAACTTAAAAGAGAAAGACCTAAGTGGAGTTTCATAAAAATAAATGAAACTACGGAAATAGAAGATACAGGGCATTTGATAACATTTACGACTAAATTCGGAGAAATTCCTGAAGTCACAGAGAAATTTTTGAAAAAGGAAAATAACAGGAAATACGTCAAATCAGTAAGCTCAAGCGGCAATATGAACTGGGGAACTTTATTTGCAGTTGCAGCGGACAAAATATCGGAAAAATACGGCATACCTGTATTGATGAAATTTGAATTGTCAGGCACCCAGCCTCAGATTGAGTATTTCATAAATTATACGGAAAATAATAACTAAAAATAAGTTATAACAATAAGAAAGGGCAAGTGAAGAAATGAAAAAAGCAAAAAAGTGGATATATTTAAATAATGAAATAATGCTGAAAAAAGATGGAGAATTTCAACTGGAAAAGGATAAGGAAGCAGTTTACTCCTATTTTGTAGACTATGTGAACAAAAATACAGTATTTTTCCATAATCTGAAGGAAAAAATGGATTATCTCATAGAAAATGAATATTATATAAATTTTTACGATATGTATAAATTTGAAGAAATAAAAAAAGTATTTTCACTGGTATACAGCAAAAAATTCAGATTTGCTTCTTTTATGAGTGCTTCTAAATTTTATCAAAGTTATGCCTTAAGAGATGACTCAGGAGAAAAATTTCTCGAAAGATATGAAGATAGAATAGCGATAGTTTCTCTTTATCTTGCACAGGGTGATTTGGAAAAGGCACTGGAATATGCCGAAATGCTTATTAATCAGGAATATCAGCCTGCTACTCCCACATTCCTGAATTCAGGAAAAAAACGTTCAGGAGAGCTTGTTTCATGTTTTCTTGATGAAATGGGAGATAATCTGAGCGGAATAGGGTACATATTTGACTCTGCGATGAAACTTTCCTCCATCGGAGGGGGAGTTTCCATTAATCTGTCGAAAATAAGAGCAAGAGGAGAAGCTATAAAAGGTGTGGAAGGAAGAGCTTCAGGAGTATTGCCCATTATGAAAATACTGGAGGATATATTTTCCTATGCAAATCAGCTGGGACAGAGAGCCGGAGCGGGAGCCGTATATTTAAATGTGTTTCATTCGGATATTAATGAATTTCTGGACTGTAAAAAGATAAACGTAGATGAAAAAATCAGAATAAAATCCCTTTCCATAGGAGTAATAGTTCCCGATAAATTTATGGAACTGGCAAGAGAAGACGAAATCTGCTACACGTTCAATCCTCATACTGTATACCTTGAGTACGGGCAGTATTTGGACGAAATGGATATGAATGAAATGTACGAAAAATTAGTAGATAATCCCAATGTGAAAAAGAAAAAAATAAATGCAAGGGAACTACTCGTTAAAATATCCCAGACCCAGAAAGAAAGCGGATATCCTTACTTATTTTTTAAAGACAATGCCAATAAGGAACACGCTCTGAAAGAAATCGGAGATGTAAAGTTTTCAAACTTATGTACTGAAATAATGCAGCTGTCTGAAGTATCGGATATTAATTCCTATTTTGAAGAAGATGAAATAAGAAGGGGAATTTCATGTAATTTAGGTTCGCTTAATATTGTTACGGTAATGGAAAACAGAAGAATAAGGGAAGCTACAAGAGCCGCCATAGATTCACTGACAATGGTGTCGGATCTCACGAATATAGATATTGTCCCTTCTATAAAAAAGGCTAATGAGGAACTTCACAGTGTAGGACTGGGAGCAATGAACCTGCACGGATATTTTGCCAAAAATTTTATAATGTATGAAAGCAGGGAAGCTCTTGATTTCTGTAATGTATTTTTTATGACGGTAAATTATTATTCCCTTCAAAGATCAATGGAAATAGCAAGGGAAAGAGGGGAAACTTTCAAGGATTTTGACAAATCCGAATATGCAAACGGTAATTATTTCAATAAATATACTGAAAAAGAATACATGCCTCAAACTGAAAAAATAAAGACATTATTTGAAGGGATACATATTCCTACAAAGGAAGATTGGGAAAGACTAAAGGAGGATGTCATGAAATACGGAGTATATAATGCGTACAGAATGGCTATAGCACCTAATCAGTCCACTTCATATATAATGAATTCCACAGCTTCGGTAATGCCTATAGTTGATACAATAGAAGTAAGGGAATACGGAGATAGTACGACATTTTATCCTATGCCTTACCTGACAAATGATAATTATTTTTTCTATAAATCGGCATATGATATGGATCAGAAAAATATACTGAAACTGATTTCCGTAATTCAAAGACATGTGGATCAGGGGATATCGACTATATTATTTAATAAAAGCACCGATACTACAAGAGATCTGGCGAGACTTTATGTTTATGCACATAGGCTCGGTCTGAAATCCCTTTATTATACAAGAACAAGAAAGGCTACTATTGAAGAGTGTTTGAGTTGTTCGGTATAAGTTTATATTTTTTGGAAAAAGCTTGGGAAAATTTCAGGATTTTTAACTTAACTTAAATTTTTTTCATGCTCAGAAAATATTAATCTGTTATGAAAATCCAAGATATGCTGTTTTTATAATGTTTATTAACATATTTTTCTGAAAGCGGCTGAGGGGGAGAAAATAATGATAAAGAGACGATTGAATTTCGCTCAGGATTTAGTTGATAGAAGGGAAGAACTTGAAACGGCAATATTTTTTGGCATTTATTTCAAAATTATATATTTATCGATATTTATTATGCCGATTGGTTTTCTAATGTTGATGATATTAGAACTTAGTAAAATTAAAGATCAAGATGTAATGTCATTAATAAAACTAATACTGTTAATGATAAGTTTGATATTTATATTTATTCTTTTTTTCAGGTTTATGATAAATACAAATTTAAATAGAGAAATTGATAAAATAAATAATTTACTTGATGAAAATAATAAAGTGGAAAAAGTAGGGAAAAAAGTCAAATATTTAAGAATTTTAGAAGGACGTTGTCATTTCCAAGTAAATTCACAAGATGACTGTATGATATCTTTATTTAAAGGAGATATAAAAAATAAAGTAAGAGAAATTTTTTAAAAAAAAATAAAAAGTGAATATATTTTGATAGATAATTTAGAAAAATACGAAGAATTAAAAGGAGATATAAGAAAAATATATAATAAACAAAAAATTGAAATAAGTTCTATACTGAAATTTATATCAATAACTTCTATATTTTCATTTTTTTCTAATATAATTATCAGATATTTTGAAAAAGAGGAAATAAAAAATATTATCAGTTATTTACCGTTACTGGTTATATTAGTAATAGGATTATTATTTTTTATGATTACTTTTTATGATTTTCTTAAAATGACAATGAGTTTTAAAAGAGAAAGAATAAATCAGGCAGCGGAATGTATAGATATATTATATGAAAATTATTATTAGATAAGTAGTGAAAGGTACTCTAAATACATTAGAAGAGCAGGTATTATTTATGTCGGACAGTGATTATAAAATTATAGAAGAAACAAAAAATAAGTATAAAAAACAAAAGTATTGGAAAATAGCTGTCGGGCTAAATCAGGTTGATGGTTTAAAACCGTCTGAAAAGCTGAAAGAACTGGCTTATAAAAATATAAATAACATCAGAACTTACATTGAAGTGGAAGAAGAGCTGTATAAATATTATAATACAATGAAAAAGGCTAATAAATCTGAACGTGAATGTGATTTAGTAAGTCTGAAAATTGTAAAATTAATGGATAATCCAAGTTTTAATATGACAATTAATACTTTAAAAATGTTCATAAAGAATTATTTGAAAACGTAATAAATGAAAAATATTGCGGTGAATTTAGAAAACATGATATTCAGAAACATGAAGAAATACTGAACGGAGATAGTGCCTTTTACGGTGAATACCAAACAATAGAAAATGACTTGAGAGATATTATGAATTGACTGGAACGTGAAAGATACAATATAGAGAATATAAACGATATAATAAATTTATCAATAATCTGTATTTCAAAAATTTGGGATATACATCCTTTTGTCGGAGGAAATACAAGGACAGCTACAGTATTTACATTAAAATTTTTGAAATCTTTGGGTATTGAAAACATTTCCAATGATTTATTCAGAGATAACTCAAAATATTTCAGAAATTGTTTAGTTTTGAATAATTATTCCGAATTAAATAAATACAATGAATTTATCAGACCAAACAGTAAACCGTTACATAGATTTTTTGAAAAAATGCTGCTTAATGATGAACTGGAGCTTTTAAAGATAGCCCCTGTTCATAATAATAAATATTATCAGAAATTGGAAAATTCGAGCAAATTGGCAAAATATGAGGGATTGAATGAAGACTTGGATATAGATTAGTAAAAATATTAAAATTTTTTCTTTGTAAATGCAATTACTATAAGAAATAATATAAAATAAAATAATAAACTATATAATGAAAGGAAAATCAAGATGAACAAAACATATGAAGCGGTAAACTGGAATACACCCGAAAATGATTATGTGGAAATGTTCTGGGAACAGAACCTTAAACAATTCTGGATAGATACTGAATATATTCCGTCTAAGGATATAGACAGCTGGCATTCCCTTGAGCCTGAAATGAAACTGGCTTATTTACAGGTGTTGGGAGGACTTACATTGCTTGATACTTTGCAAAGTCACACAGGAATGCCGAAAATAATAGATCATATAGATTCGCTCCAATGCCGTTCAGTATTGTCGTATATGTGTATGATGGAAACGATTCACGCAAAATCATATTCCACAATATTTACAACAGTGGCATCTACAAGGGAAATTAACGAAACATTTAACTGGGTAGAGGAAAATGAACATTTACAATATAAAGCTAAAAAAATAGACTATTATTATCAGAAAATGAATAATCCCAAAGCAACAAAAAGAGAAATATATATGGCACTCTGTGCTTCGGTTTATCTGGAAACATACCTTTTTTACAGCGGATTTTTTCTACCTTTATGGCTTGCAGGTCAGGGACAGATGGTTGCAAGTTGTGATATAATTAAGAAAATAATAGCCGATGAGTCTATTCACGGTGTATTTGTAGGGCTTCTTTCTCAGGAAATATATGCTACATTCAGTGAAGAGGAAAAAGAAAGCGTAAGAAAAGAATTAAAGGATTTAATGCATGATTTATATGAAAATGAAGCAAGATATACTGATGAAGTATACGGAGATATAGGGCTTACCGCTGATGTAAAGGAATATATAAGATATAATGCAAACAAGGCTCTCATGAATTTGGGATTTGAAGAAGAATTTGAAGTGAAAGATGTAAATCCTATTGTATTGAACGGACTGAATGTGGAAACAACACAGCATGACTTCTTTTCCAAAAAATCTACAAATTATGAAAAAGCTCTGGAAGTAGTTCATCTTCATGATGATGATTTTGAATTTAAAAATAACGAAATTGAACTGGAAATTTAATTAAAGAAGGAAATTTTGAAAAATATCGTTCAACTAAAAGTAAAAATATTATAAATATGTAAATAATATAATATTGAAAAATTACAGAAAGAAATTGGAACTGAAAATTTTCGTATAAAACAGATTAAAGTCAATATGATCTTTACATATTGGCTTTATTTTTATATAATAAAATGAAGAAATACAGTAGAAAAAACTTTGCAGCTGAATAATTAAAAATTCAGATTAAAAAATAAAACTTCAGGAAGGACAGTTCTAATAGGAATAGCAGTAAAATTGTCAATTTAAAAATTAAAAAATAAATGAAAAGAAATAAAGGAGGAAAATATTATGAAACTGAAAAATTTATTAATCGCAGTTTTATTAATGACAGTATTGATAATATCGTGCGGAAAGAAAGATAAGGAAAAGGAAAAAAATAATAAATACAATGAATATATAAAATTTTATAATGACTTAAAAACGGGAAAAATGAGTAAATTTTATAATACATATATAGAAAATTTTTCTGATAACAATTTAAATTTTAAAGAACCTGATGAAGGAAAAATTTCCGGAATTATTCCTTTGGATAAGGAAGTGGAATATTTCAGTAAGAGAATAGAGGAAATGGAAAAGATTGTTGC
>JAUNKI010000114.1:5701-6676 GCA_030532815.1 Leptotrichiaceae bacterium | reverse complement strand
AAAAGTTTGGAGTGTTTTGCTAAGCTTTTTTCAAAAAACGTAGATTAGCCGATAGCAGGAGTGTGAGGGCGGCGATGAGCCCTCACGGAAAAAAGGTTGGTTTTTATTATCCTCTACTTATTTTTCTGTAAATATGAGGGGATACTCTAAAATATTTTTTAAATATTTTAGAAAAATAATTTGCATCTGTAATTCCCACAGAATTACAAATTTCGGATATTCTGTCGTCAGTTTCAAGTATTCTTCTTGCAGCTACCGTCATTTTAATTTCCATAAAAAACTTATTCGGCGATTTTCCCGTATGCTTTTTAAATAATCTTCGTAAAGAGGCTTCACTTATATCGGATATTTTACAGTAATATTCTGTGGAAAATTCCCTTAAAGGGTTATTTATCATATCGTTAATTATAATTTGAACTCTGTTGTCTATTTCTCTGTTATAATATTGAATTTTGCAAGTTCTGCTTTCACTTTTTTCTTTGGAAAGGCTGATTAAATATCCCACTATTATTTCCAAATAGCCTCTTAAAATAAAGGAAACTCCTGATTTGTTATCATTTTTTTCTTTTATCATTGAATAAAAACAATTTATAATAAAACCGTCTTCACAATTAATTTGTGTGTCAAAATTCATTATCTCGGACCAGATTTTCAATCCGTGTATGGAATAAGAAGCGGTAAATCTGATACTTATAAAAGAAAAATGGTTTGAGCTTGATTCACATTGAAGATTGCAACCTTCAGGTATATAAATAATATCATTTTTACTTACGTAATAAGTATTCTCATCTATAACAAATTTAGCTTCCCCTTCCACTATAAACCTTATCATAGAATAAGGAACTTTTTCTTCTTTAAAATTCCAGTCTCTATGAAACGTATATTTATCTATATATAAAAATGCAAGCTGAAAAGCCCTCATTAAAGAACTGTTTTCCATTTTTCCTCCTCATTCCGACTTCTTTTAATCAAAGT
>JAUNKI010000114.1:2828-5691 GCA_030532815.1 Leptotrichiaceae bacterium | reverse complement strand
ATACAAATTTCAATTTTATAATCGTATTTTACTATAATTAATCGTTTTAAAGTCTTGTTTTATAAAAAAAAGGGGGTATACTCTTAATAATAAAGGGGTAATAGTACTATTTTTTATTTTTATATTATAAAAAATAGTATATAACAGTTATATGAAAAATTATTTCAAAAATTTATTATTGAAAGGAATGGTAAAATATGAAAAAGAAAATCGTTTTATTTCTTATGTCTCTCATAATTCTAATTATTTCTTGCGGAAATTCGGAAAAGAAAAATGAAAGTGGCGAATTGGAAGGAGAAATTGTTTTTTGGCATTCATTTACTCAAGGACCGAGAAATGAGTTTATGAAACAGGCAGCTGAAGACTTTATGAAAAAATATCCTAAAGTTAAAATTAAAATAGAAACATTTGCATGGCCGGAATTTTATACTAAATGGACAACAGGTTTACAGGCAGGGCAAGTTCCCGACCTAAGTACGGCTCTTCCCAACCATGTTGTAGAGCTTCTTCAGGCAGAAGCATTAGTCCCTATTGATGACGTAATAGATAAAATAGGAAAAGACAGATTTTATTCCGCTCCTCTTAAAGAAGGAGAACTTGACGGAAAACGTTATTCCATTCCCTTGTATTCTCATGCTCAAGTAATGTGGTACAGAAAAGATTTATTGGAAGCAAAGGGTCTTAAAGTTCCTCAAACATGGACTGAATTATTTGAAACTGCAAAACAGTTGAATAATCCTCCTGAAATATACGGTTTATCCGTTCCTATGGGATTGGGAGATATGATGGCTACAAGATTCCTTAACTTTTATGTACGATCGGCAGGAGAAACTTTAATAACTAAAGACGGCAAAGCAAACTTAACAAGTAAAGCCGCAATAGACGGGATAAATTATTGGGTTGAAATGTATAAAGCCGTTTCTCCCAAAGGTTCTATAAATTTTAAAGTGCTGGATCAGGCTACATTATACTATCAGGGTAAAACGGCTTTTGACTTTAACAGCGGTTTTCAAATTGGAGGAGTTAAGCAAAACTCACCCGATTTATTGGATAAAATAGCTGCCGCTCCGATACCTAAAATAAATGTTTCGGATACTCAACAGGGAATAGAAACGTCAAACATTCCCGTTGTCGTATGGAAAAACAGTAAACATCCCGAAATAGCAAAAGCATTCATCGAAAGTTTATATGAAAAAGAAAAATATATTAAATTTTTACATTCTGTTCCGGGAGGAATGTTACCGGCATTAAAGGATATTTCAAAAGATTCGGAATTCTTAAAAAACCCTATTGTAAAACAATTTGAAGAAACAATAGCCGTTATTAACGATGCTGTTGACAAAGGTACCGCAATAGGAATGGAATACGGACCTGTACCCGAATCGGGAGTAATTACAAGTCAGGGTGTCATAGAAAAAATGTTTCAGGAAATTATATTGAAAAACGTACCTGTGGAAGAAGCCGCAAAAAAAGCCGAAAAAGAACTAAATGATTTATTTATGGCGGCGAAACAATAAAATGGCATAACAGGAAAGGGGTATTTATGCAAAAAAAGAAAACCGGTATCGACAGAATAAATTTAGTATTCGTTTTACCCGCTATGTTAATAGTTTTTCTACTACTGATTTATCCCATACTTTCAAGTATATACTTCAGTTTTACATCAAAAAACTTAATCAGATCCTCTTATAAATGGATTTGGCTTGATAATTACAAATTCGTCTTAACCAATCCCGAGTTTTATCATGCGTTTTTAAACTCTGTAAAATGGACTGTTTTATCAATAATAGGACAACTTTCGGTAGGATTTATAGCGGCTCTGTCCCTTAACAAAATCCCCAAATTTTCAGGACTGTATAGAACTTTACTTATTATTCCGTGGTCATTTCCCGCCATTGTTATAGCTTTTTCATGGAAATGGATTTTAAACGATGTCTATGGATTTATTCCGAACTTACTCACACGATTACATATTACAAACGAAAATATAAACTTCCTTGCAGACCCCGATTTTGCATTTTGGATAGTTCTGTTTATAAATATATGGTTTGGAGCTCCTCTTTTTATGGTAAATATTTTAGCAGCCTTAAAAACTATTCCTCGTGAACAATATGAAGCCGCTATCGTTGACGGAGCTTCACCTTTCCAAGTATTTCGTTATATTACGATAAGACATATAAGAGGAGTCATAGGTTTACTCGTTGTTCTAAGAACAATATGGGTTTTTAATAACTTTGATTTGCTTTATTTACTCACAGGGGGAGGTCCGTCGGATTTAACAACTACCCTTCCCATATATGCCTATAAAACAGGATGGAATCTCAAAAGATTGGGAACGGCATCATCAATAACGATTTTGCTTTTACTGTTTTTAATATCAGTATGCTACGGATATTTCAAACTTCTTAACAAATGGGAAAAGGAGGATGACAAATAATGAAGCCGAATTATAAAAATAAAATTCATATTGCATTTATATACGTGCTTTTAACGGTTATGGCTATAATCGCTGTTTTCCCGTTAACATGGATTATTCTTTCTTCAATAAAACCCTCCGGTGAGATGTCTAAAAATCCGTTAGCTTTCATCCCTAAGAAAATTACTTTGGATTACTACAAACAAGTATTGTTCGATTTGAACTTTATGCGAAATATTAAAAACAGCATTATTATATCTTTTATGGCAACATTAATAACCATAACTGTATCTTCACTCGGAGCGTACGGAATTGTAAGATTTTTTCCTAAAGTCGGAAAAAAAATGACAAAACTTCTTATAACAACTTATATGTTTCCTACTATTTTATTGGCCGGTCCTTATGTAACGGTTATGGCAAGATTGGGACTTATTAATACGTGGACCG
>JAUNKI010000114.1:0-2818 GCA_030532815.1 Leptotrichiaceae bacterium | reverse complement strand
ACTTATCTGTCATTTTCCATACCTTATGCCATATGGATGTTAATGGGATTTTTTCAGACCGTTCCAATCGGTATTGAAGAAGCTGCCAAAGTAGACGGTGTCGGAAAATTCGGAACATTTTTCCACATTATTCTCCCCATAGTTGCCCCGGGAATTGTTTCAACAGCTATATACACGTTTATTAACACATGGAATGAATTTTTATACGCATTGCTTTTAATAAACACTTCGGAAAAAATGCCTTTATCAATATCCCTTTATTCTCTGACAGGGTCGGAAATTTTAGACTGGGGACAAATGATGGCGGCTTCAGTCATAGTAATTTTGCCTTCAATTATATTTTTTATGATTATACAGAATAAAATTGCGGGAGGTTTATCTGAAGGGTCGGTAAAATAAAATATATTTAATAAATTTATACATAAAATACAGGAGGAAAACAAATGAAAGAAATAAAATACGGAATAATAGGAACGGGATATTTCGGTGCACATCTGGGAAGAATCCTGAGCAAGTTGAAAAATGCAAAAATAGTAGCGGTTTATGATCCTGAAAATACAAAAAATATTTCTGAAGAACTAAATTGCGAAGTATCGGAAAGTATAGAAAAATTATGTTCAAGAAAAGATATAGATGCAGTTATCGTCGCTTCTCCCAATGGAATGCACAAAGAGGCCGTTTTAGAAGCTGCTAAAAATAAAAAACATATATTTTGTGAAAAGCCTATAGCTCTTTCGTACGATGACTGTAATGAAATGATTGAAGTTACAAAAGAAAACGGAGTACTTTTTATGGCGGGACACGTTATGAATTTTATGAACGGAGTGAGAAAAGCAAAGCAGCTTATAAATGACGGATTAATCGGTGAAGTTCTTCATTGCCATTCTTTGCGAAACGGTTGGGAAAAGGAACAGGAAAAAATAAGTTGGAAAAAAATTAGAAATATTTCCGGCGGGCATTTATATCATCATATTCATGAGCTGGATTTTATTCAATTTATAATGGGTGTTCCTGAAAAGGTAACAATGATCGGAGGAAATGTCGCTCATGTAGGTGAAAAATTCGGAGATGAAGATGATGCCCTGTTTATAATGCTTGAATTTCCCAATAAAAAATTTGCAACTTTACAGTACGGTTCGGCATTCAGATGGCCCGACCATTTTGTAAAAATTCAGGGAACCGAAGGTGCCATACTTATAGATTTACAAAATACGGGAGTTACTTTAAAATTAGATGACAGAGAAGAAAAATTTTTATTGCACAGAACAAAGGAAGAAGATAATGACAGAACAAGAATTTACAAAGGACTTGAAATGGACGGTGCGATAATGTACGGAAACCCCGATAAAATACCGCCTCTGTGGTTACACGGAATAATGGAAATGGAAATGGAATTTTTACATAATATATTACAGGGAGCCGAAACGGAAAAAGAATTTTTACCTTTACTTGACGGAACTGCCGCAAGAGCTTCCATACTCACTGCCGATGCACTGACAAAATCTTTGAGAGAGGACAGAAAAGTAAAATTGTCCGAACTTTTATAAATTACTGTCAATTACCTTCAATATAAAAAGCTGATTATCGAAAATTCGTTATATTTCTTTAATCAGCTTATTTTTTATTTTACTTAAATTAAAATAATTATTAATTTGACAGTTTTATTTCATTCCATATTTTGTCGTGTTTTTCTTTTGCTTCATCGGATAATGCTCCCGGAAGCTTACCGTTTTCAACAACTTGACTTGTTTTTACTATCGCTTTTACTGAAGACTTTTCTTCAACACCCTTTATTACAGATGTAGTCTTGAAAAACTCGTATACTTTTATGAAATTTTCCGGTCTATATAAAAATTCCAGAAATTTATATGCATTTTCTCTGTTTGGTCCATTTTTTACAATTGCCATACTGTCAATATACATCATTGCACCTTTAGGTACAAAATAATCAAAATTTCCATAGTCGCTTTCTTCCAATTCACCGTAAATATTTTCAGCATATCCGTGTACAGCGTAAAATTCCCCTGTAGCTATACTCTTCCCGAATGAAGTAGCGTCAAATTTTGCTAAATTCTTTTTCCATTCAAGAATTTTGTTTTTTGCTTCTTCCAGCTGTTTATCATCTGCTGAGTCTGAAGGATAGCCCAAATATTGCAAAGTTGCTCCTATTACTTCCCTTCCGTCATCCAGCATTGTCATCTTTCCTTTATATTGCTCTAAAGCAAATATATCAAAAGACTGCGGATAATCCTTTATGAACTTTTTATTAACTGCTATTCCGGTTGCAGAATAAGAATAAGGTATGCTGTATTCCAATCCCGGATCATATATTTTGGAATATTCTTCAAGTTTCAAGTTATCTTTATCTAAATTATTAAATGTCTCTCCCAATTTTGTTTTATCCAATTTCTCAATTAGTCCGTTTTTTATTAATACATCCACATAATCGGTGGAAGGTGAAATTATATCAAATCCTTTTGCTCCGGACATCGGTTTTGCCATCATTACATCGTTATTGTCATAATAACTAAAATTAATTTTTATTCCTGTTTCTTTCTGAAATTTATCTACCAGCTCTTCCGGTACGAAATACGTCCATGTGTATATGTTCAGTTCCTTACTTTTATTATTTTCTGAACTTTCTCCCTTACTTTCAGTTTTTCCTCCACAGGCCGTCAATAGTAGCACTGCCAATATCCCTACTAAAAAGAATATTTTTTTCATTTTTTAAAATCACTCCCTTCAATTTTTTTTACTAATAATAAGTGTATCAAAAAATTAAAATTATATCAAATATTTTTTTACAATTTCCCTATCA
>JAUNKI010000113.1 GCA_030532815.1 Leptotrichiaceae bacterium | reverse complement strand
AAGATGTAAAAATTGTTATTGATCTTAAAGAAATAACGAGTATCAAAGTAAAATTTTTCTATGAAATTTACGGTATGGACAATGTGTTGAAAGCTACTGCGGAAACTTTGAATGTAACAGTTGACAAGGAGGGTAAGCTTAAACGGCTCCCAAAACCTATTCTGGATATATTGAAAAACTGAAAAATGAATGTTACGGAAAAATATACTAAAATAATCTTCGGAAAAGAAGCTGTTTTAGTATATTTTTATAATGTATTTATAAGAGAAATTAATACAATAATGTGATAAAATACATGAAGATGTGAAACTGACAATTTATCTGAATTTAATCTAAAATGAAAGGAGCGGTCAATTATGAAAATAGTAATCGGAAATGATCATGCAGGTGTGGATTTAAAAACAAAAATCGTCGAGTATTTAAGAAAAAAAGGACATGAAGTTATAAATATAGGGACTGATACTCTTGACTCGATTGATTATCCCGATATAGCAGGAGAAGTATCCGAAAAAATATTAAACAGAGAAGCCGAATACGGAGTACTCATATGCGGAACGGGAATAGGAATTTCCATTTCTGCAAATAAAATAAAAGGAGTGAGGGCTGCCCTTGCACATAATGAATTTACTGCAAGACTGGCAAGACTTCATAATAATGCCAATATTATAGCCTTAGGAGCAAGAGTAATAGGAGATGAGCTGGCGACGGCATGCGTCGATACATTTATCAATACCGAGTTTGAAGGCGGAAGGCATGCAAAAAGAGTGGACAAGATAGAAAGTTGCGGTTATAAATAAATAATAAAAGGAGGAAGTAGAGTGTCGACAATATTTAAAAAAATTATAAATAAGGAAATACCGTCTGATATAGTATATGAAGATGAAGAATTCCTGGCATTTCACGATATTAATCCTGCTGCAAAGATACATATTCTTGTTATACCTAAAAAGGAAATAAAAAATCTTGATGATGCTTCTGAAGAGGACTTGGAACTTCTCGGGAAACTTCAGCTTACAGTGGCTAAAGTTGCAAGAATGCTCGGAATAGCTGAAGAAGGATACAGAGTTATAACAAATATAAATAAAAACGGCGGTCAGGAAGTTTATCATATACATTATCATATACTTGGCGGTGAACCGTTAGGAATGATAGTTAAATAGCTTTAATGCAGAGTACGGTAAATTTTACGGATCTGTTTACGATATTTCCCTTTAAACAGGATAAGTCGGAAAGATGTATCTTTAAAGGGAAAAGAAAGAAGGGAAAAATATTGGTAAAATAAATGAAAAAAGGTGTAATAACAAGTCCTGATAATAAATTTTATAAATTGTTGAAAAAATTGGATAAAAAGAAATATCGGGACGAAAATAATATTTTTAAAACTGAAGGCGAAAAATTTTTAAATGAAAATATAAATTTCAATAAAATTATTATAAAAGAATCGAAATATGATTATTTCAATGAAAAATACGGAATTGACGGGTACAATAATGTGACGGTATTAAAAGACAGTCTCTTTGACGAAATTTCTTCTCAGGAAAACAGTCAGGGGATAGTGTTTCTTTATTCAAAGAATCTTAATTCCATAAAGGATATTAACGGAGATGTAATAATACTTGATGATATTCAGGATCCGGGAAATCTCGGGACGATAATGAGAACAATGGAAGCCGCCAATTTCAAAAACCTTATATTGACAAGAGGATCAGCAGATGTATATAACCCTAAAACAGTCAGAGCAGCAATGGGGGGAATCTTCAATTTAAACATAATATACGAAACTCCTGAAAATATAATAAAATTTTTAAAACATAATAATTATTTGATAATAACTACTGCATTACATGAAAATTCAGTTTCCTATGAGAATATAAATCAGAAATCAAAAAATGCATATATATTCGGAAATGAAGGAGGGGGAGTATCTGAATACTTTATAGAAAATTCGGATATAAAGTCGATAATTCCCATATATGGAAATGTTGAATCATTAAATGTAAGTGTTGCAGCAGGAATATTTTTATATAAAATGAGAGAAAAACAGGAGGAAAAATGTTTAAAATAGGATCCCATGTGGGAATGAGCGGAAAGGAAATGTTTCTGGGCTCAGTGAAGGAAGCGGTTTCATACGGGGCGAATACTTTTATGATATATACGGGAGCTCCTCAGAATACAAGGAGAAAACCCATAGAGGAACTGAATATAGAAGCAGGGCTTAAATTAATGAAAGAAAATAATATTTCCGTTGATGATATCGTAGTTCATGCTCCTTATATAATAAATCTCGGAAATGCGGTAAAACCTGAAACTTTTGAAATAGCAGTACAGTTTCTCAGAACCGAAATAGAAAGAACGGATGCCATAGGTGCACCGAGAATAGTTCTCCATCCGGGAGCTCATGTAGGAGAAGGAGCAGATGTAGGAATTGCAAAAATTATTGAAGGACTGAATGAAGTTCTGACAAAGGAACAGAAAACGACAGTTGCCCTTGAAACAATGGCGGGAAAAGGAAGTGAATGCGGCAGAAGTTTCGAGGAAATTGCGAAAATAATAGATGGAGTAAAGCTGAAAGACAAACTTTCCGTGTGTTTTGACACATGCCATGTAAATGATGCAGGATATGACATTGTAAATGATTTTGAGAGTGTTATGAAAGATTTTGATAGGATAGTCGGAATTGACAGAATTTCGGTAATCCATTTGAACGACAGTAAAAATCCCATAGGTGCAATGAAAGACAGACACCAGAATTTAGGATTTGGCACAATCGGATTTGACGTTTTAAATAAAATTGCTCATTATGAAAAATTTAAAGGACTGCCTAAAATACTTGAAACACCTTATGTAGCACTGACAGAAGAAAAAGGGGCAAAAACTGTACCTCCTTATAAATTTGAAATAGAAATGCTCAAAAATGAGAAGTTTGATAAAGATGTTTTGGAAAAAATAAAGAAGCAGTAAAAATAAAATAAAAATTAAAGGAGAAAAAATAAATGTCAGGTTATTTAGTAATAGGTTTAGGAAGGTTTGGAAAAAGTGTTGCAAAGACATTGTACAACTATAATAAGAGAGTATTGGCAATTGACATAAATGAAGAAATTGTACAGCAGATGACAGACGGAGGAATAGTCAATGAAGCTGTAATTCTTGATGCTTCAAATGAACATGATCTGAAAAGGATTATAAATGATGATTTTGATACTGCATTTGTGTGTATAGGAGAAAATATACAGGCAAGTATACTTGTAACTCTTGCATTGAAAGAGCTTAAAGTGGAAACTGTTATATGTAAGGCAAAAACGAGAATGCAGGGAAAGGTTTTGGAAAAAATAGGAGCATCTTCGGTGATTTATCCTGAAGAGGATATGGGAGAAAAAATTGCTGTTAAAGTAATGCTGCCTAATATAACAGAGCATTTTAAATTTTCCGAAGAATACGGGGGATTTGAATTCAAGGCACCTGAAAAATTTATCGGAAAAAATCTAATAGAACTTGATTTGAGAAATAAATATGAAATGAATATTATAGGAATAAAAAAAGAAAATGAAGATTCCAATTTTATTCCGAAACCAATAACAGTTATAGAAAAAAATGATACATTACTCGTAATAGTAAATTATAATAAAATTTCTGTGCTGGATAAATTAATAAATTAGAAATCGGAGAATTTTTTTAAATGAAGAGAAATAAAGAAATATCACCTTATACGATAATTTTAATATCGTTTTTAATTATGATATTTTTAGGAGGAGTAATTCTTTCACTTCCTTTATCCACAACAAACGGGAAAGGAACAGAACTGATTGACGGTATTTTTACTGCAACTTCAGCTGTATGTGTAACCGGACTTACAGTAAATGATGTGAGCAGTAGCTATAATTTATTTGGAAAAACTGTAATATTGATACTTATACAGTTGGGAGCATTGGGATTTATTACATTTTCATCAATGTTCATACTTCTTGTAACGAAGAAAATAAGTTATTATACAAAAAAGATTATTCAGGAAGATTTAAATACGGAAACTCTGTTTGATATACAGAATTATATAAAAAAAGTAATGATAACTGTTTTCGGAATAGAATTTATAGGAGCAGTTTTTCTGTTTTTTGAATTTATACAAAGATTTGAGTTTAAAAGAGCGGTTTATTACTCTATATTTCATTCAGTCTCGGCATTTTGCAATGCCGGTTTTTCACTTTTTCCGGACAGTCTTATGTCTTTTAAGGGAAGCATTATAATAAATATTTCGGTTCCTCTGCTTATTTTTCTCGGAGGAATAGGATTTGCAACTTTGATGAATGTGTACAGATATTTCAGAGGAAAGGACAGGCGTCTTACGACGACTTCAAAAGTATCCGTAAATATTTCTGTTTTTCTTATAATTGCGGGAACGGTTTTAATATTTTTTAGTGAATATTCCAATAAACTTACAATGGGAAATTATACATTTTATGAAAAAATAGGAGCTTCATTTTTCCAGAGTATATCTACAAGAACTGCAGGGTTCAACACGATATCTCTGTCGGAAATGAAAAATCCCACAATATTTCTTTTTATTATTCTTATGTTTATAGGAGCTTCTCCGGGTTCAACAGGAGGAGGGATTAAAACAACCACAATAGGTCTTATTATATTGGGAATAAGAAACATACTGGATAATAGAGAATATTTGGAAATTAACGGAAGAAGAATCAACTGGCACAGTTTTAATAAAGCAGTAGCAGTAATAACAATATCTCTTACTTATATTACAGTTATTCTTTTTATAATGGCGTCAATTGAAAAAAATATGAGCTTTGAAAATTTACTTTTTGAAATAGTATCGGCATTTGGTACAGTGGGTCTTACAAGAGGAATAACTCCTCTGCTTTCGGATATTTCCAAAGTCCTTATAGTATTGACAATGCTCATAGGAAGAGTAGGTCCTCTCACTATGACTTTAGTGTTGATTGCAAAAAAACTTAAAAAAGGGAAATACAAATATCCCGAAGAAAATTTACTTGTAGGATAAAGCTGTGTTAAAAAATGTATAATTAACAAAATAATAAATCTTAAAAATTTCTTTCTGAATTGATTTTTAAAAAAGTTTAGGATATAATGAAAATACAATGTAAATATAATACAGAAATTTTTAGGAGGAAAAATGAAAAAAATATTATCATTTGCAGCATTGGTTTTGAGTATCAATACTTTTTCTGCATACGTAAATTCAAAAAATCCTTTTGCCAGTAAAGTGGACAGACAGTCAATGATAATACCGGCTTACAACTATCCTGACGGAGTTAATGATCAATACTGGAACTCTATAACAGGTTTGGGAGGTTCCAAAGTTCCCTATGTGATTATAAATCCAGATAACGGTTCAGGGGATAATCCTGATCCGAATTATATAAGACAGATAGAAATGAATAAAAGTGCAGGCATTAAAAATATCGGATATATCCGTACCGAATATAGGGACAGGTCTGTTGCCGAAGTCATTGCCGAAGTAGATACTTATTTTAGACTATACGGAGAAAATAATATAAGCGGTTTTTTCTTTGATGAAATTAAGGTAGATGACAATCGGAGTGTGGAATATATGCAGTCCATTTACAATTATGTGAAAAGTAAATCACCTGATAAACTTGTTATGGGAAATCCCGGAAGGCAGATAAATGACAGAATGGCTCCTTATGCAGATATATATGTTACAAGTGAAATAAGTGCCGATGAATATATAAACAGATTTTCGGCTCCAAAGTCGGAATTTGAAAATAACCCTGCAAATTCAGGACATATCATGCATATTATTTACGGAGCAACTCCTGAACAGTATGAAACAATAGTAAGATTGTCCCGTGAGCGTAATGCAGGTTGGCTCGTAATAACAGATGATGTTCAGCCTAATCCCTATGACGGACTTCCTGCGGATATTAAAAGAATGGCGGAGCTGATTAACAGTTTAGGAAGTATACCCAACCCCAACAATCAGGGAAACGGTTCAGGGACAGTTCCGCGAATAGGATTTCCTCAAGGGACTTCAGGAAAAAAAAGTATAGCAATTCCAAGGTCAAAAGTAGATCTTGATTTATTAAAAAGTTCAAGAGCGACAATTTACAGAAATATTGAAAATATGAAACAGGACGGAATTACTTTTGATACGGTATATATCGGACAATTTGGAACAGATTTTAAAGACGGAAGCGGAAATGTAAAATATTCTTCTACAAGTAACGGAGTTCTTCTTTCAATATTCAAGGATTATGGAAGGTTTAATTTGGGAGGAGGTTTCGGATACCAGAAATCAAAAGTCAGATATAGGGAAAAATTCAGCGGAATAAGGGAAAGTATAGATTCATTCCAGTTTTTACTGGGAGGGAAATATGAAATAAATGAAAATACGGATCTGACAGGGGTAGTTACATATTCTGAAAACAGCCATAAATATAAGAATGAAAACGGAAGAGTATTTATGAACGGTGCAAAATACAATTCAAAGATATTCGATATTGATACGAGAATAGGATACAAGTACATATTTGACAAGGGATATATAAAACCTTATTTCGGATTGGGAATTACAAATGTAAGAGAAGGGAGAATCAGTAAACTCGGTGCCGGAGGAACTTCAGTTACAGGTCTGAACAGTACACTGGGAGTATACGCACAGTTAAATTACGGAAATACGGTTTTATTTGGAAATATAGAATATGAACAGAGACTTGGAAAATCCTATCACAATAG
>JAUNKI010000112.1 GCA_030532815.1 Leptotrichiaceae bacterium | reverse complement strand
GGATCTTTATTGGAATTTGGGAAAAGAGATTGTGTCCAAGCAGGAGAAATATGCTTGGGGTGATTCTTTTTTGAAATTGCTGAGTACAGATCTGCAAAAGGAATTTCCGGATATGAAAGGCTTTTCAAAAGAGAACTTAAAGCATATCCGCTATTGGTATTTATTTTATTCGGAAAACCTAATTGGGTTACAGTCTGTAACCCAATTAGAAAATGCTGAAAGAAAAATAAAAAGCATTCCTTGGGGACACAACCAAAGAATCATGTATAAATGC
The DNA here is from genome assembly GCA_030532815.1 of Leptotrichiaceae bacterium. Taxonomy (GTDB): domain Bacteria; phylum Fusobacteriota; class Fusobacteriia; order Fusobacteriales; family Leptotrichiaceae; genus Pseudoleptotrichia. The sequence goes on along the minus strand of JAUNKI010000112.1, from coordinate 6,483 downwards.
GATACAGTAAAGAAAGCACTGTTTTATGTAGAGCAGACAATAGAAAATGGATGGAGCCGCTCAGTCTTGGAACATCAGATTGATAGTCAACTGTACGAAAGAGTGGGTAGTGCTGTTACGAACTTTGAAGTCAAACTGCCTGAAATCCAATCAGACCTTGCAAAGCAGACTATAAAAGATCCGTATAACTTTGATTTTTTAGCATTAAGAGATAAGTATGATGAAAAAGAATTGGAAGATGCTTTAGTGGATCAGATTACCTCTTTTTTATTAGAACTGGGCAGCGGGTTTTCGTATATCGGTAGACAGGTGCATTTGAAAGTAGGAGACAGTGATTTTTATATCGACTTGTTGTTCTATCATGTAAAACTGCATTGTTATGTCGTTGTAGAGCTTAAGACAGAAAAACTTAAACCGGAATTTGTAGGTCAACTTAATTTTTATGTAACGGCAGTAAATAGAGAAATGAAATCAAAAGAAGATCATCCGACAATCGGAATTCTAATTTGTAAAGATAAGGATAATGTAGTGGCGGAATATTCATTGGAAGGAATTTCTCAACCGATTGGAATCAGCAAATATGAATTAAGCAAGATACTAGACAAAGAATACAAGAGCAGTTTACCGAGCATTGAAGAAATTGAGCAAGGGTTAAAAACGATTGACAGCGAAGAGTAGAATTTAAAACACACAGAGGAATTTTCAATCATCAAACTTGCAGATAATGAAAAATAAAATATAAAGCTATATAATGAAAATAATGAAATGCAAATGATATATTAAGTAGTAAGTTTAAAAAAGATTTACTGTTTTTTTATTGCCTGAATTATCAAGTTAAGTATGAATACAAAGGAGTGAATAATCAAAAAAATATAATGAATGCGTATGTTGGAATAAAAAATTAAAATATATGAAATTTATGGTTTAATATATTTTTTATTTTTATAAGACAATCTTTTTTGTATTTAAGTTTTAAATAAAATAATAATACAATAAATTTAAATCCGATTTTGCAGATAAAAAATGAAAAGTAATTGAGTTATGTATAAGTACAGTGTTTTATAAAAGAATAATAGGAATATGCTGTGGAATGTGTTATAATAACTACCACAGTATTTTTTCTTTTTATGAAGAAATATTGTTTCTATTTGTAATGATTATTTTATGCGGACAGGAAATTAAAATAATCGGATAATAAACTTATGCATTTAATTTAGGAGGAGGAAAATAAAAAATGAGTTTAGATACATTTATTTTTGATTTTGACGGAACTTTGGGAGACTCCCAGCAATGTATAATAACTTCTACAAAAAGGGCGTTTGAAAGTCAGAATATGACAGTTCCCGATGAGGAAACAATAAAATATTACATAGGAATTCCTTTGGAAACATCAATGAAAAAAATGGCAGGTGAGGAAATAGATGAAGAAAAATTTCAGAATTTACTGGCAGAATTCAGAAAAACACTTTTAGAAATAGAAAAAGACTGTCTGAAAATTTTCCCTGATGTAAAGGAACTACTTAATATATTGAGAGAAAAGAAAATAGAATGTTTTGTCTTATCAAGTAAAAAAGACAGTGTGTTGTTGAGAAATTTGAAAATGTTGGAAATAGAAGACTATTTTACCGAAATAGTAGGTCCTGATAATTTGAAAAATCATAAACCTCATCCCGAAGGAATAGAAATGCTTGCAGAAAAATACGGCTTTGACAGGGAAAAGACAGTTATGATAGGAGATGCGATTTTTGATATTCAGATGGGAAAAGCTGCGGGAGTGAAAACCTGTGCAGTAACATGGGGAATTCATAATACTGATATGCTGAAAAAGGAAAATCCTGATATTATGATTGACAGTCCTCTGGATTTAATAAAATGTGTCAGTGAGAAATAGTCGTTTTTACTGTAAATCCGATTGCTTTAGTTAAGTATATCGGATTTTTTATTTTCAAATTTTGAAAATCGTTTTCAAAAATACTTCCATTTATCGAAAATCAGGATATAATTATTTTAAAGGAAGTGATAAAAATGATAGATCTGAACAAACTGTCAACAGAAGAAAATAATAAAAATAGTAAAAACATAGAACTTCAGGACAGCTTTGAAATTTTAAGAAGAATAAACGAAGAAGACAAAAAAGTCGCATACTGCATTGAGAAAAAACTGGAAAGTATTTCAAAATTAATAGACGGAATATTAAAAGTGTACAGGGAAAATACAAGGATAATATATGTAGGTTCAGGAACTTCAGGAAGACTCGGTATTCTTGATGCTTCAGAATGTCCTCCGACATACGGCGTATCTCCTGAAAAATTTCAGGGAATAATAGCCGGCGGGAAAGAGGCGGTATTTTTTGCAAAGGAAAATGCCGAAGATGACAGGGAACAGGGAAAAAAGGATATTATGAGCATGAAATTAACTCCCAATGATGTTGTTATAGGAATAACGGCTTCAGGGAGAACACCTTACGTAATAGGAGCTGTAGAATATGCTAACAGTATAGGTGTAGTAACGGGAAGTATAACATGTTCGGAAAATTCGGAATTATCCCAAATAAGCCGATATCCTGTGGAAGTTGTTGTCGGTCCCGAAATTGTTACAGGTTCAACGAGAATGAAATCAGGAACAGCACAGAAAATGGTACTTAATATGATTTCCACTACGATAATGATAAAGCTCGGCAAGGTATTTTCAGGATATATGGTGGATGTGAAAACGTCCAATTACAAGTTAGTCGAAAGAGCGAAGAAAATAATAATGAAAACAACAGGCTGTAATTATGAAAAGGCGGAGAAAACTTTGACCCAAGCAGGAAATAATGTGAAAACGGCTATAACGATGATACTTCTCAGTATTGACAGAGAAACGGCAGATGAAGAGCTGAAGAAATATGATAATAATGTAGCGAGGCTAATTCATGAGTATACTGATAAAACTAAGGGAAAATAAGGATTTTACGGTTAATGAAGAGTATGTTGCAAAATATTTAATAAAAAATTACAGAAAAATAAGAGAGTTGGATACGAATATTATTTCTGAAAAAACATTTACGAGTAATGCCTGTGTTACAAGGATGTGTCAGAAAATAGGTTTTAAAGGATTTCAGGAATTTAAGCTGAAACTTCTTGAAGAAGTGCTTAACTTGGAAAATGGGGAAATTCATTTTGATAACAGTGACATAGATAGAAAAGACAATACAAAAACGGTTATAGAAAAACTGAACGGGCTGAGTATAAGCTCCTTGAAAGAAACAATGCTTTTACAGGAACCTGATGTGATAGATACCGTCGTAAATCTTATAACTGAAAAGGAAGTCATTGATTTTTACGGAATAGGGGCTTCGTATATAGTATGTCTGGATGCCCGTTATAAATTTATGAGAGCGGGGAAAACCGTAAACTGTTTTGAGGGTACTGATTTACAGCATGTACAGGCGGTAAACAGTAATAGAAAGCATTTGGCCGTACTTATTTCCTATTCGGGTCTGACTAAGGAAATTACGGATATAGCTGAAATATTGCAGGAAAAGGATATAGACACGGTATCCGTGACGGGATACGGAAATAACCGTCTTGTAAAAAAATGTAAGTATAATCTGTTTGTGACATCAAAAGAATCCTTAGTAAGAAGTGCAGCAATTTATTCAAGAATATCCATGCTGAATTTAATAGATGTTATATATTTTGCCTATTCAAATAAAAATTATGAACAGGTTGCGGAAAAAATAATAAAGACGAAAATAAATAAAATATAAAGAAAAGGAGATGCGGATTATGGATGTAAAAAAAACGGCGAAAGAAATCTATGACGTTTTAGGCGGCAGGGAAAATATACTTTCAAATGCCGTATGTATGACAAGATTAAGAGTGAAAATCAGAAAGGAGGCGGAACTGTCGGAACTGAAAAAAATTGAAGGAGTTCTGAATGTAGTGGAAGCCGATACGTTGCAAATAGTGCTGGGACCGGGAAAAGTCAATGCAGTGGGGGAAGAATTTTCAAAACTTACAGGAATAGCTCTCGGATTTTCCGATGTAAAGTCCGACGTGAAAAATGTAGCAGATGAAAACAAAAAAGTAAGTAAGTCCAAGCATAACGGTCCTGTTCAAAAGTTTCTTCAGAAAATTGCAAATATATTTGTTCCGTTACTGCCGGGAATTATTGCAGCGGGATTAATTATGGGCCTTACAAATGTAATAAACGTTTCGACAAAGAATGCGTATAATACTGTCTGGTGGTTTGCAGCTTTAAGAAGTATAGGGTTTGTCATGTTCGGCTATCTTGCCGTATATGTAGGTATGAATTCGGCTAAGGAATTCGGAGGTACGGCAGTACTGGGCGGAATAATGGGTTCGATATTTGTTGCAAATCCGGCACTTCCTTTACTTTTAAAAGTTGAAGATAAAAATGCCGTTATACTGCCTTTTACGGATAAGCCTTTTACACCGGGAATCGGAGGATTGCTCGCAGCTCTGTTTATGGGAATAATAGTAGCTTATCTTGAAAAAAAGATAAGAAAAATAATGCCTTCAATGCTGGATACTTTTTTTACACCGCTGTTTACTTTAATAATAAGCGTATTTGTAGCTCTGTTGTTAATACAGCCTTTAGGAACTTACCTGACAAAGGGGATATTTGATATTCTTGATTTTGCGTATAACAAGTTGGGAATATTCGGGGGATATATTCTGGCGACAGGCTTTCTCCCTTTGGTTTCGGTGGGACTTCATCAGGCTTTGACACCTATTCATATACTGCTTAACAATCCTGACGGACCGACAAAAGGTATCAATTATTTGCTGCCTATATTAATGATGGCAGGGGGAGGTCAGGTAGGTGCCGGACTTGCCATATATATGAAAACTAAAAATCAAAGACTCAGAAATATGTTGAGAGACTCTATTCCTGTAGGAATACTGGGCATAGGGGAACCTTTAATGTATGCGGTAACTTTGCCTTTGGGAAAACCTTTTATTACGGCATGTTTAGGATCCGGATTTGGAGGAGCTTTGGCGGTATTATTCCATTTAGGGACTATAACTCTGGGAGTTTCAGGATTATTCGGACTGCTTATAGTTGTTAAGGGAACTCAGATTCTTTATTTAACGGCAATGCTCGGAGCATATGCAGGAGGATTTATACTGACTTATTTTTTCGGAGTGGATAATGAGAGAATAGAAGAAATATACGGAGAGTGATTAAAATGAAAAAAATATTGTTTATTTTAGTTTTCTGCTGCTCTTTTTCAACATATTCCTTTACTGAAAAAAATATAAAAATTCACAGTAAGTCAATGAAAAAGGATGTACCTGTAACTGTAGTACTTCCCGACGGATATTCCCAAGGGAAAAAATACGGTACAATTTATGTTTTACATGGATGGTCAGGTTCAAACAGGGATTTCCCCGAAAAGACTTCCATAGGAAAACTGTCTGATGAATACGAGGTTATTTATGTTTCAACAGACGGAAATTATGACAGTTGGTATATAGACAGTCCTATAAAAAAAGATTCAAAATATTATACTTTTATTTCAAAGGAATTAATCGAATACATTGACTTAAATTTTTCTACTTATAATGACAAAAAGCACAGAGCAATAACAGGTTTGAGTATGGGAGGCTTCGGAGCTTTCTATATAGGTATTAAAAATCAGGACACATTCGGAAATATCGGGAGTATGAGCGGAGGAATGGATCCTGAAGAATACAGGGGAAACTGGGGAATAGGAAAAGTTCTTAATAACAGCTGGAAGGAATATAATATAAAAGATATAGCTCATCAGTTGATAGGAACAAAGTCTAATATAATAATAGACTGCGGAGTGGATGACTTTTTTATAGAACCTAACAGAAAACTGCATAAGAAATTTCTAGATTTGAATATAAAGCATGAATATATTGAAAGACCGGGAGGACATAGCTGGGAATATTGGGATAATTCCATAAAATATCAGACTTTTTTCTTTAACCAGAAATTTAATCAGAAATAAGGAGGTTTTCCATGAAGAAAATATTAGTCATTTTATTAAATCTGGTAATATTTTTAAATATATTTTCCTATCAGATAGAAAAAACTTTTCCTGTCAGCAAGGAAGATTTTGATGATTCCGTATTGACGAACAATATGTTTGAATTTAAAGCATTTAAAGGTCAAGGATATGTAATTCTGGAATATGAAAATTTTAGTCATGCAGATATCTATATAAATGGAATAAAACTTAAAACCGAAGCATTTAAAGGACAGGGAACAGAAAAAATAGATATTTCAAAAATAACCAAAAATGATAAGAATATTTTTCAGATTTCAAATTTGGAAGGAAAACTCAATGTTAAAATACCATACCCTGAAATTATTGAAAAATTTCAGGGGAAAAGTTACAATAGTGAAACAGTAAAATTTTTGGATGAATTTATTAAAGCGGAAATTGAAGCCGGACTTCCTTCAGCTCAAATAGCCGTTGTAAAAGACGGAAGGCTTGAACTGATG
>JAUNKI010000001.1:33000-44804 GCA_030532815.1 Leptotrichiaceae bacterium | reverse complement strand
ATAAAAATTACAGTTCTCCTGCATAATTATGATGAACTTTCTGTACATCATCATCATTTTCAAGAACATCTATAAGCTTTTTCAGTTTTTCATGATCGGTTTCAGAAAGAGATTCCACTTCTATTGACGGAACATATTCTATATCGGCTTCAATCAGTTCATATCCTGCATTTCTTAAAGCGGAAGAAACCGGATCAAAACTGTCTGTGGAAGTTGTAATATAAAAACTGTCATCATAAGTCTGCATATCTTCCATACCCGCTTCAAGGGCAATGTCCATTATTTCATCTTCCACAGTTTTATCCGTTCTTTCAATTATAATTACGCCTTTTCTTTCAAACATATAGGAAACGCAGCCTGAAACACCGAGATTTCCTCCATTTCTGTCAAAAGCCGTTTTTATTGATGAAGCTGTACGGTTTTTATTGTCCGTAAGACCTTCTACAATTATAGCGACTCCTCCCGGTCCGTAACCTTCGTAATTTAATGATTCATATGCCGTCGAGCCGTCAGTACCGGAACCTTTCTTTACCGCTCTCATAATATTGTCATTAGGCATATTTATTGCTTTTGCTTTTTCAATAGCGTGCTTCAAAGCTACATTATATTCAGGATCGGCTCCGTTTCTCGCTGCAACTGTAATAAGTCTGACAAATTTAGTAAAGGATGCCGCCCTTTTTCTGTCCTGTGCTTCCTTACGTCCTGCTATTGTACCGTGTCTTCCCATAAAATCCTCCATTCAAAATATATGGAAGATTATAGCATATTTTTTAAAAAAGAAAAATATTTTCCTCAAGCAGTATACTTTAATGCAAAATTCAGGCAGCAGATAATTTAAAAACAGCCATATATTTTTTAAGTTTATAATTTCTTTTTAGAATATGTCCGAAAACTATGAAAAAGAAAAAATTTTAACAAACATTATGAAATCCGTAAATAGCAAATATAGATTTTATCCTGAGTCTGGGTATTTAAAAAGTAAAAAAACATAAAAATATCAAAAATTTTGAATTTTAAAATATATTTTATAAAAATTTAATATATAAATAATTAAAGTTATTTTTTTATCTTGCACGCTTGACAGGAAAAAGAAACAGGGTATAATTAAATTATAATAAAGAATTATTAAAATATATGATTGTAATTTGTTTTAATTATAATAACTAAACTATAAGGAGGTAAAGTAATGGACTATTTTAAAAGAGCTGTGGAACTTCAGGAAGAAACAGTGGCAAACAGACGGCATATACATACAAATGCGGAAGTAGGCATAGATTTGCCGAAGACTAAGGCATTTGTCATTAAAAAGCTGAGGGAATACGGATTGGAACCTCAGGAATGTGGACATGGAGTTACTGCAATGCTTGGAAAAGGAGGAAAAGTTTTTTTACTCAGAGCTGATATGGACGCACTTCCCATGCCTGAAGAAAGCGGACTTGATTTTGCATGTCCGACGGGGAAAGAAGCACATGCCTGCGGACATGATATTCACACTGCAATGTTACTTACTGCGGCAAGAATGCTTAAGGAAAATGAAAATGAACTTGAAGGTAGAGTAAAGTTCATGTTTCAGACAGGGGAGGAAATTTTTAAAGGGGCAAAAGATATGATTGAAGCGGGAATATTGGAAAATCCTAAAGTAGATGCTGCCTTCGGACTGCATGTAGCACCGGGGAAAATTCCTGTGCCCATGTTTATGTATAACAGCAAAGGTACGATGATGTTTTCGGTAGACGGTTTTAAAATTACCGTGAACGGTAAAGGTTCTCACGGAGCAACTCCTCATTTATCGGTAGATCCTATCAATATAGCCGCCCATATTTATCTCGGATTTCAGGAACTTATTGCGAGAGAAAGCAATTCCGAGCACGCATGTGTACTCACAATAGGACAGTTTCAGGCAGGTACGGCAGCAAATATTATTCCTGACACGGCGGTACTTCAGGGTACAATCCGTACAAACAATCAGGAAGCAAGAAAACTCCTTGTAAACAGAATGAAAGAAGTGGCTGAAAAAACGGCAGATGTATACGGAGGAAGTGTGGAAATAGAAATGATATCGGAAGTGCCTCCGCTAATCTGCAATCCTAAACTAACGGAAGCCCTTGCAGGATATATAAGGGAAATGAATATACCTGATTTGAAAGAATATCCCGGAGTTACAGCCAGTGCTTCTGAAGACTTTGCTTTAGTCGTAGATAAAGTTCCGAGTGCTTTTATGTATGTATCGGCAGGATTTCCTGACGAGCGTGGAGCTTATCAGGTTCACAATCCGAAAGTACAGTTTAATGAAGATGTATGTCTGTTAGGTGCATCATCTTTGGCACAATGTGCGACAAGATGGCTTAAAGATAATAAATAACAGGATTATAACAGGAAAGGAGAAAAATTATGTCTGAAATACAATCCAATGTAGCGATTCCTCTTCCAAAAAATAAGAGAAATATGGTACAGTTTGGTGGGGTTCTTCTCATGCTGTCAAGTACAATGGCAGGATTAAGCCTTGCAACTTTACAGGCACCTATTTTAACGGAAATGAACGCAATGAAATATTTTTCCCTGTTGAGTATTTTTTCAACACTGGGACTTGTAATTATGACGCCTATCGGCGGAAAACTGGGAGATTTAATAGGACGTAGAAATATAGTTTTTGTTTCAGGGATTGTCTGTGCAATATGTTCCGTAGGAATGAGCGTTACAAGAAATTTCCAGCTTTTTATGATTTTCAGATTACTTCTCGGTGCAGGGCAGGGAGCATTTATATCTACACCGTATATACTTGCAAGGGAAATTAACGAACCTAAAGAAGTCCCGAAAGTTATGGGAATGTTATCCAGTTCCATTGCAGTAGGGGGCTTTACAGGAAGCATAATCGCAGGTATATTGAGAGATATGGGATATCTGAATCTGGCTATTGTATTCCCGGTATTACCTTTGATTGCAGGTGTTTTAATGATATTTTTCAATTTGCCCAATAAAAAGCGTGAAGGTAAGGTTAATGTGGATATACTCGGTATGGTTGCACTTACTGCTGCTCTTTCGGGAATACTGCTTTCATTGAATTTCGGGACAAATATCGGATGGAGTAATATAAAAATCATTGGAGGTCTCATTATAGGAATAATTTCATTAATTGCCTTTATTTTTATTGAAAATAAAGTACAGGAGCCTATTATTCCGATGTATCTTTTTAAAAATAAAAATTATGTTTCTCTTATTATATTAGGTTTTATATGTTATTTTTATATGAGTGCAATGAATGTGTTTGCACCTTTGGCTGTACAGAAAGTAATCGGCAGCTCAAGTACGGTTGCCGGAGCTTTGCAAATGCCCCGGACGATTGTTACTATGATATTGCCTATGTTCGTAGGATTATGGGTAAGTAAAGGTACTCAGAATTTATGGAAATCCATGATTATAGGGACACTGTTTGTTGCATTGCCTTTTGCAGTACTTAGTATGACGAGTAAGGAAACTTCGGTTATGGTTTACTTTACAGCACTTGCAGCTACAGGGATTGCCGAAAGCTTTCGTGCGGTTTCCATAACTCCGGCTGCTCAAGCAACTTTAGAGCCCAAAGATTTGGGAGTAGGAACTTCACTTATTAATTTTGTAAATACTTTGTCGTTACTTGTTTCAGCTGCGGTTTACGGAATAGCTTATGACATTCGGACAAACGGAGACAGCCAGGATATCGGAAATATAACTGACGGAGTGAATTCGGTATTTAGAATAGGAGCTGTAGTCAGCGTTATAGGATTGCTGCTTGTCATTTTTGTAATAAGAAAACAAATTGAAAATAAAAAGTAAAATTTTAATGAATAATTCTGTCTGAAAGCGAAAAAATAAAGGTTCTAATTTAAAAAAATCCTTTTTTCCGCTTTTAGGCAGTTTTTTTATGATATATTATTTATATAAAAGTATAATATCTGTTTTTTAGATACTTTTAAGTATTTTATCAAGAAAAAGTTTTGTAATAATTTTATGAATATTGTATAATGTGTTAAACAAATATCAGCTTTTAAAGTTATATAAAATCAAAGATTAAATAAAGTAGTACAGTATCATTTTTTGGAATAACGAAAAAATATAAAATTGTATAAATAGCAAATTTATTGAAAATAAAAAATATATTTTAAGCAAAGGAAAGATAAAATGACGGTAAAATATTTAAAATTAAGACCTGATAAGAGGTTTGTGGAAAAATATGATATTAAAAATTTTGAAATAGAACATATTAATCTGTTTTCCTCAAAAAAAGAAATGGAAATTTATGTAAATATTAATCATTATGATGCAACTCAGGAGCTGAAGAATTTGAGAAAGCTTTTACATAAAAATTTCGGAAATGACCTTATATTAAAAATAAAAATAAGTATAAAACCTGAAATTGTGGAAAAAGATGTGAGCAGGTTTATAAGATTTATAATAGACAACTATAAATCCGAAAGTGTAAGACATCAGTATATTTTCGCCAGTTATGATGTGGAAAGTTTTGAAAATGAAGTGTTTATAAAACTTCCTTCTGAATATATGATAGAAGAAGGAAGAAAAACTGAAATACTGAAAGAATTGTCAGACAGAATCGCAAATATAACAAATAAGAGATTTAACATAGAATTTACTGACGGTGATTTTGAAGAAATACATAAAAAAATCAACGAAAAGAAAGAGCAGCTTGAAAAAGCCGTAAAAGCCGAAGAACTTCCTAAAATTGAGCCTGAAAGAGAAGAAACTAAAGAGCAGTGGAAAGGAAACAGAGGAAATTCCGCTTACAACGGTTTCAGAAGAAAAGTGGAGGACAGGAAAACCAGTGAATTTACCGTGCTTGAAAGTTTAAATTCAGGAGAGGCAATTGCCCTTGAAGGTCATATATTTGATATAAATATATCCGAAACAAAGAACGGTAATATAAAATATGATTTTTTAATTACGGATTACACGGATTCCATCGGGTGCAGAATATTCGGAAAACCTAATGAAGATTTGAAAATCGGTCTGAATGATTGGGTAAAAGTAAACGGAATATTTGAGCAGGACAGATTTACAGGAGAATTTTATATAAATACGAAAAAAGTTGATAAAATTGAACCCAAAATAGCAAAAAGAAAAGATAATGCCGAGAAAAAAAGAGTAGAACTTCATGCTCATACGAATATGAGCGAAATGAGCGGTGTCGTTTCTGCAAAGGATTTGGCAAAGAGAGCAAAGGAATTCGGGCATAGTGCAGTAGCAGTCACGGACTTCGGAGTAGTCCATTCATTCCCTTTTGCTTATAAGGAATCATCTGATGATTTTAAAATCATTTTCGGAGTGGAAGCTTATGTTGTAGACGATGAGCAGGAAATGATAACAAAACCGTCGGAAAAGCTTATAGAAGAAGAAATATATGTGGTGTTTGATATAGAAACGACAGGTCTTGATCCTTATAAGGATAAAATAATAGAAATCGGAGCCATTAAATTAAAAGGAAAAGAAATAATTGACGAGTTTTCGGTGTTTATAAATCCTGAAATATCTATTCCCGAAGAAATTACTTCATTGACAAATATAACAGATGAAATGGTAAAAGATGCGGAAAAAATTGAAACGGTACTGCCTGAATTTCTCGAATTCTGCAAAGGTACTACAGTTGTAGCCCATAATGCTAAATTTGACGTAGGATTTATTAATCAGAAAGCAAAAAATCTCGACTTGGAATATTCTCCGAGTGTTATAGATACACTTCACTGGGCAAGAATACTGCTGCCTGACCAGAAAAGATTCGGACTTAAATATATTGCCAATTATTTTAATGTAGTTCTGGATAATCACCATAGGGCAGTAGATGATGCTAAAGCTACGGCGGAAATATTCCAGAAATTTTTGAATATGATACTTAGTAAAGGTGTTCTGAAATTAAGTGAGATAAATAAGGAGCTCCAGACAAATATTCAGAATGCGGACACACTGAATACTGTTATACTTGTAAAAAATCAGGAGGGTTTAAGAGCACTTTATGAACTTGTATCACGAAGCCATATTGAATTTTTCGGGAATAAAAAACCGAGAATACCTAAAACTGTATTAAATGAAGTAAGGGAAAATCTTCTTCTTGCAAGTTCCGCATCTGCAGTGTTCGGAAATAGCGGAGAGCTTGTAAATCTTTACTTACGCGGAACCGAAAAAGAGGAAATAGAAGAAAAGGCAAAGTTTTATGATTACATTGAGATACATCCGATCTCCAATTATGTGGATTTGGAAGGAGACAGCCTTTCAGAAAGTGAAAGCGGAAAAATAGTTACGGAAATGAACCGGTATTTTTACGGACTGGGTAAAAAACTCGGAAAAAAGGTAGTTGCCACAGGAGATGTACATTATCTCGAAGAAAGGGAAGCTATTAACCGTAGCGTACTTGTTTTGGGAAGCGGAATGGGCCGACGTGTATTTTCTTATGATAAAAAACTTTATTTTAAGACTACGGATGAAATGCTCGATGAATTTTCCTATCTCGGAAAAGAGGAGGCCTACGAAGTGGTAGTGGAAAATACAAATGAAATTAATGATATGATAGAAAATGTAAGACCTATTCCGAAAGGTTTCTATCCTCCTAAAATTGAAGGAGCTGAAGAAGAAGTGAGAAAAATGACCTATGATAAGGTTCATGAGCTGTATGGGGAAAAACTTCCCGATTTTCTGAATGAAAGGATAGAAAAGGAACTGAATTCAATTATAGGAAACGGTTTTGCCGTACTTTATCTTATAGCTCAGAAGCTGGTAAAAAAATCCCTTGATAACGGCTATCTTGTAGGTTCGAGAGGTTCGGTAGGCTCATCTATTGTGGCATATTTAATGGGAATAACCGAAGTGAACGGACTTTATCCCCATTACAGATGTCCTGAATGTAAGCATAGTGAATTTACCGATACCGAAGGGAGCGGAGCGGATCTGCCGGACAAAATCTGTCCGAAGTGCGGAGCTCAGTACATAAAAGACGGACATGCAATACCTTTTGAAGTATTTATGGGATTTGACGGAGATAAAGTCCCTGATATAGACTTGAATTTTTCAGGAGAATATCAGAGTGAAATTCATAAATATACCGAAGAGCTGTTCGGTTCCGACAATGTATTCAGGGCAGGTACTATTGCCACATTGGCTGAAAAAAATGCATTCGGTTATGTAAAAAAATACTTTGAAGAAGTGGAAGGCACGCCTGAAATAAGCAAAAGAAAATCTGAAGTGATGAGAATAGCCAAAGGGTGTGAAGGAGCAAGGAAAACTACGGGACAGCATCCGGGAGGAATGATAGTCGTGCCGAAGGACAAGTCCATATATGATTTCTGTCCTATTCAGAGACCTGCAAATGATATGAATTCAGAGTCCAAGACAACACATTTTGATTATCACGTAATGGACGAACAGCTTGTAAAACTGGATATACTTGGGCATGACGACCCTACAACGCTCAGAATCCTACAGGATTTAACGGGAATAGATATATACTCCATACCTCTTGATGATGAGAAAGTAATGAGTCTGTTCAGCGGAACCGAAGCATTGGGAGTTACACCTGAAGAAATAGGTTCACCTGTAGGTTCATCGGGGATACCTGAGTTCGGAACATCATTTGTAAAACAGATGCTTGTAGATACTAAACCGACTACTTTTGCCGAACTCGTAAGAATATCGGGACTGTCACACGGAACCGATGTATGGCTGAACAATGCTCAGGAGTACGTAAGAAATGGTACGGCAACCCTCAGTGAAATAATAACGGTTCGTGACGATATTATGAACTATCTTATTGACAACGGTCTTGATAAGTCTCTTGCATTTACTATAATGGAATTTGTAAGAAAAGGACAGCCTACGAGAAATCCTGAAAAATGGAAGGAATATTCGGATATAATGAAACAGCATCGTGTAAAACAGTGGTATATTGACTCATGTGAAAAAATAAAATACATGTTTCCTAAAGGGCATGCAGTAGCTTACGTTATGATGGCTGTGAGAATAGCTTATTTTAAAGTGCATTATCCGCTGGAATTTTATACCGCATTTTTAAATAGAAAAGTAGATGACTTTAAAATGACCGCCATGTTCAAATCAGTGGATAAACTAAAGGAAGCTAAAAAGGAACTGGATAGAAAAGGAAATTTAAATGCAAAGGAAAAGCAGGAACTATTTTTATATGAGATTTTAATAGAAATGCATTATAGAGGAATAGAACTTCTTCAGCTTGATATTTATAAATCTGAAGCGAAAGCCTTTAAAATAGAAGACGGAAAAATAAGGCTTCCTCTTGTGGCAATGGACGGACTTGGTGAAGCGGTTGCATTGAATGTAATAGAAGAAAGAAAAAACGGTGAATTTTTATCAATAGAAGACCTTGTAAAAAGAACAAAATTAAATAAAACAGTTATGGAGCTGTTAAAAGTTCATAATTGTGTTCCCGAACTGTCAGCAACTAATCAGCAGACATTATTTTAAGTTCTTCGGAAAGTCAGGAGGTTTAAAGATGTATAATATTGAAGTTTGCAGCGAAAAAGACAAAGAGTATATAATTGACAGATTAGTTGAGTATAATTTGTCTCAAGTATCAGGAAAGCAGAAAGAAACTTTTATTGATTTAAGTAGAAAAGTAACAGATGAAAAAGGCGGAATAATAGGAGGAATTGTTGCACGTATGTACTGTTGGAACTGCATTTATATAGATACGCTGTGGATTTCGGAAAAGTACAGAGGCAAAGGTATAGGAAAAAAACTTCTGAAAGAAACTGAAAACTATGCTGAAAAAAATAATGTACATTTAATACATACGGATACATTTGACTTTCAGGCAAAGGATTTTTATAAAAAATACGGATATGAAGTATTCGGAGTATTGGAAGACTGTCCTGAAAACCATAAAAGATATTTTATGAAAAAGAAAATAGAAAACTTAAAAATTGAAACAAGAGAAACAGAAATGAGGAAATTCTGATGAAAAGCAGAGATTTTAATAAAATGCCTGTTTTTAAAATTGCTATACATATTATTCTGCTTCTCTCAATAATGAGAGTTTTAGAGGAGAAGCTGCCATGAATACAAGTATTTTATTTAGAAGACTGTCTTTGGAATATAAAATAAGACGGTTGGCTGAAAAAGATATTCAGGATATTTATGAACTCAGCAAGGAAAATACGGAATATTATAAATATTGCAAAACAAAACCGAGTATTGAAAATTCAAAAGAAATATTAACAAACCTGCCTTTGGATAAAGAAATAAAAGACAAATATGTTATAGGATTTTATAAAGAAGGAAAACTGAAGGCACTTTTGGACCTTATAGTCGAATATCCTGATAAAGATACATTTTTTATAGGTCTGCTGATAATATCCCGAAAATGTCAAAGAAAAGGAGTAGGAACGGAAATTGTAAATGAAATTTCCGAATTTTTGAAAAGGAAAAAATACGGTTATATCCGTTTAGGCTGTATAAAAGAAAATAAAAAAGCTGAAAAATTTTGGATGAAAAACGGATTTTATACTGTAAAGGAAGTTTCTCAGGAAAAATATACGATTACTGTTATGGAAAGGAAATTATAAAAATTGTGGCAAATAATATAGTTGCGGGAATATAAAAAGTATTATATAATATAAAAACAAAAAAAGTAATAAATGAATGGAGAAAAAAGATATGTCAGAAAAAAGAGTCAGAGTTAGAATAGCACCTTCTCCTACAGGGGATCCCCATGTAGGGACAGCATATATAGGACTATTCAATTACGTTTTTGCAAAACACAATAACGGAGATTTTTTATTAAGAATAGAAGATACTGATAGAACGAGATTTTCCAAAGATTCGGAGCAGCAGATATTTGATGCTATGAAATGGCTGGGGTTAAACTATGATGAAGGCCCTGATGTAGGAGGAAACAGCGGACCTTACAGACAGTCCGAAAGATTTTCCATATATAAGGAATATGCTGAAAAGCTTGTAGAAAAAGGTGAAGCCTATTACTGTTTCTGTACTCCCGAAAGACTTCAAAAATTAAGAGAAAGACAGATAGCAATGAAACAGGCTCCGGGATATGACGGACATTGCAGAAATCTTTCAAAGGAAGAAGTTGAGTCAAAGCTTGCAGCAGGGGAGCCTTACGTAATAAGACTTAAAATGCCTTATGACGGAGAAACGATAGTACGTGACGGATTAAGGGGAGATATAGTATTTGAAAACAGTAAAATAGATGATCAGGTTCTTCTGAAATCCGACGGATTTCCCACTTATCATCTGGCAAATATAGTAGATGACCATTTAATGGGAATAACTCATGTAATAAGAGCGGAAGAATGGATAGCATCCACTCCTAAACATATTCAGCTCTACAAGGCATTCGGTTGGGATGAGCCTGAGTGGTATCATATGCCTCTGCTCAGAAATGCCGATAAAACTAAAATTTCCAAAAGAAAAAATCCTGTTTCCCTGAATTATTACATGGAAGAAGGATATCTGAAAGAAGGGCTAATTAATTTTCTTGCACTTATGGGATGGAGTTTCGGAGGAGATAAGGAAATTTTCTCTCTTGATGAAATGATAGAAAATTTTTCATTTGACAAAATTTCACTTGGAGGTCCTGTATTTGACCTTGTAAAACTCGGATGGGTGAATAACCAGCAAATGAGAATGAAAGATCTTGATGAACTTACTGAACTTGCCCTTCCTTATTTTATAAAAGCTGGATATTATAAAAATAAAAATTTATCCGAAAAAGAATATGAAAAATTAAAAAGAATAGTCGAAATTTCCAGAGAAGGAGCCCACACATTGAAAGAACTGCCGGAAATAGCTTCGATATATTTTGAGGACAGATTTGAGCTGCCGTCAGTTGAAGACGGAATGAACAAAAAAGAAAGAAAATCTGTTGAAAAGCTTCTTTCATCTCTGGAAACGGAAACAGGAAAGAAGTCCATAGAACTGTTTAAGGAAAAACTGAATAAACTTGAAGAAAATATTACCGAAGAAGAAGCAAAACAGCTTCTTCATGAGATACAGGAAGAAATAGGAGAAGGTCCTGCAACGACATTGATGCCGTTGAGGGCCGTAATTACAGGAAAGGCGAGAGGTGCTGATTTGTATACTGTAATTGCAGTAATCGGTAAAAAAAGAACTTTGGAAAGAATTGAAAATACTTTGAAGAAGTTGTAATAGAATACTATGGAAAAATCGGACTTGGTTCCGATTTTTTACTTACGCAGAAATAAAAATTTTCAAGTATAGTAAAACAGTTTTAAAATTATAGGGAAACAGAATTACCGTAAGTTGGGAAAAATTGAGAGATTATGAATAATGTATATTTTTTAATTATAAACAGCTGTCTACAGAGTAACTGTTATGTAAAATTCAGAGGCTGACCGACTTTTATTTTATAAGAGAAAAATATAAAAAAATTCAGTACTTGTAATTAACCATATTATAGAGTTGGATATTATGAAATAGATAGTAATAATTTTTATAATCTTTTTTATGATGAATATACTTTAATTTTAAAACAGTTTTACTATATTTTAAATGTCGGAATACTATTTTTCCGAAACTGAATATGTAAATATTCTGAACTACATCATTAAAATATATGGAGTATACAATAATATCTGAATAGGAAATCACATCAACTTAAATGTATGTATTAATTTTGTTTTAATTGGATTGGAAGAGAAAGTTGTTTAATTTAAAGGAGTTTGAAAATTTTGAATATAGAAAAGTAGGCAACTGAAAATAAAGTTTCGTAACTGATATTATTTTAGTATAAGAATAATATCAGATTACGAGGTGAAAGT
>JAUNKI010000001.1:30067-32990 GCA_030532815.1 Leptotrichiaceae bacterium | reverse complement strand
ACGCGGGGGTGATCCTTTTCTTAGTGATAATTATGAAATAGATTTTTTATGTTAAATTGAAAATTTTAAAATTGTTAATAAGGAAATAATAATGGACAGTTATAATCTTACAAAATCGGGTTTATCCGATGCCATTAAGAAAATAAACGACATACTTGACTGGGAAGGAATGAAACCGTTAATTGATAAAAAAGGATATATATTTTTCAACAATGATTTGAATAAAAAGAATTTTCAGATAGAAGAAGCCGTAAAATTTAAAAATAGCATAAGAAAGGAAATAATGTATTTATTTTTACTGCTGAGCGACAAACATTTTAATATGACAAAATTTACTTTGAGGTTTCAACTGAAAGAAAGTTCAAAGAAATATGTGAGAATGGATTTGAAGTCCGTATTGGAAGAATTGAATATAAATTATAATGAATATAGAGAAGCCAAAAATCCTTTGGAAATTATGAAAAGAAAAATCAGAAACTTTGAATTGGTACGTAGAAAATATTTAAAGAACGTTTTAATAAAAAGATTTGAAAAAGCATATTTTTATGAGTATATGAAAGATGAAGAAATCGGGAAACAGAATATTTATGGGAGCAATCCTGAGAAAATGATGTCTGAAATAATTGAGGAAGAACTTAAAATTAAAGATATAAGATTTATATTTAAAAGATTACGGACTTTTTACAGAAAATACGGCAAGCTTTTTTCTATAAATGAAAAATATGACTTTTTTGTCTATCTGATTTTAAATTTAAATAACAAAAAGGAAAATGTGAGGAAAAGAATAACTTCAAAAAGTGTCAGGCTTAAAGAAAACAGTGATTATAAACTGCTATCCGAAACACTCGATGAAATTTCAAGAAATGAGAATATAAGAATTTATTCATATTTCAGATTAAAGCTGTACAAATTTCTGTTAAAAAAGGAAAAGGAAAATTTTAATGTGAAAATATACAGTTCAAAAGAAAAATCCTATAATGAAATTATGCTGGGAAATAATCCTACAGAAGAATATATTTATCAAATTGCTGAAGAAACCGAAGATGACAGGGAATTTGAAAGTATAAAAAGATTGAAAACATTACTTGTAATTGATGTGGAACAAAATAAAATGAGTAAATATGAAAAGAATATAAAAGATATACTGAAACTCGTAAATGTAACTGAACATTCAAATGTAGAAAATTTATCGGAAAAAATCAACAGCAGTAAAGCTAAAAATTATGAACAGATATTTATAATTTCTTCAGGTGAAATTCAAAATTTAGTAAAAAATTATTCAAAGATTCCGATTTATTTTTTCAGATTTAGTGACGAGGATAAATCAGGAAAGAAAAAAGGAAAATTGAAAAGAAGAGTCGATTTTGAAAAAAAGTTTTCGGGAATTCGGGGAATGTTGCTGGAATATAAGAATATGAATGAACAATAAGCTTATAAACTACAGACTATATATAGTAAATAGTAATAAGAGAAAGGAGAATATAAAAAAAGAAAATTAATTGGGGGAAGGAAAATGATAGAAAGAAATTTAGAATTGGACGAAAAAATCTATTTTCTGGAAAATGCGGAAAACTCCATGGAAATCAGAGAACATGCAGAAAGTATCATTTATGAGGGAAAGGAGAACACAGGAGAAAAGAAAAAGTCGGAAGAACAGGGAGAAAATATTATTACAGTCAGTCTGAGTGGTTTGAAATTTGCAGTTTATCCCATGAAAAATGAAAAAATCGAAAATAAGGCAAAAATATTGAAAACTCGAAAACGGATAAACTACGGAGAAATTCAGATAAATGAACGGATTGAAGAATTTAAGACTGATTTGTGCTTTGTAATATTTTATTCTCAGGAAAGAAAATTTGATTTTGCTTTTGAAGAATTATTAGAAAAAATTATTGAAAAAATAGATATTTATAAAAAACTGTAAATATCAGTATAAAACAGGAGCCGTTTCATATGCATAAGAGAAAATGAAATGAGCTCCTTTTAAATTTCTGCTGTAAATATTTTTTCATATTACATTGTGTATTGTGAAAAGAAAGACTTTATAATCTGAAAAGTCTAATAACCGAGCATGCCTGAGATTCTGTTTGCACATATGAGTACTTTATTTATATATTCATCCTTCTTGGGATTTGCAGCTGAAGTTGACAGACTTATTGCTCCCACAGGTTTTTTTGAATAATTGTAAAAAACAGCTCCTATACAATAAGTCCCGTATTCATTTTCTTCATTATCAATGGCATATCCCTTTGTTCTTATTTTTTCAATTTCCTTCATAAAGCTGTTTAAATCAGTTATAGTATTTTCAGTAAATTTTTTTAATGAAAAATCATTCCACATATTATGAATATCAAAATTATTATATGAGGCAAGGAGTGCCTTACCTACGGCAGTAGAATACAGCGGTGCGGTTTTTCCGATTTTTGAAGCAGTTTTAAACAGGGCATTTTCAGCTTCAAATTTGTCTATATACAGGACTTCGGTATTATCCTGAATGACAATATGGACAGTTTCATTTGTATCCAATGAGAGCTGACTTGCAAAACTTCGTGTTATATTCATGAAATCAATTTTCTGAATTCTCTGACTTCCAAGTTTAAAAAGTTTTAAAGTAGTTCTATATTCACCTGAATGAATTTTTTCCACATATCCGTTTTTTATTAAAGTTGCGAGTAAACGGTGAACTGTAGATTTTGTAAGTCCTGAACGTTCGGCAATATCTGAAAGATTGAGAGTTTCGTTAGCTGAAAGTATTTCAAGGATATTCAAAGCTCTATCCAAAGACTGTACGCTTGGTTGAAGGTTCATAAGTAAATCTCCTAAGTATATTATTATTTAATTAATTATATACTAATTTTGTAAAAAAAACAATTCCAATATAGGAAAAACTGTTCCGGTATAAAAATATGAACATTTTTAACTG
>JAUNKI010000001.1:0-30057 GCA_030532815.1 Leptotrichiaceae bacterium | reverse complement strand
GAATTTTTTATTGAACTAATATGAGCCTGAATTATTTCCATTTTTTCTGCACTTAACGGATAAAATTTCAGTGCAATAATTGAAGCAATCCAGCCTAATATAGGCATTCCCAAAAATAAGAAAGTAGCGGCATAAAAAAGTTGAGGAGTATTAGGATCCCCGATTTTCGGAAAACCGCTTGTGTAACCTATTCCTGCTACTACCAACCCTACTATTGTAGTAGCCAGTGAAGAAATAAGTTTATCTACAAAAGAAAAGAGAGTTCCCATCATTCCGGGAATATATCTTCCTGTTCTGTATGTTTCATAATCGGCACAGTCGGCAATAGCGTTTATAGTGAGTCCCCCTCCTGCTCCTGAAACTCCTTTTCCTATACACCATAAAATTATAAATCCCAAAGTTTCAAAACTGAATAAATTGCTTAATCTTATTTTTGAAGGATCTCCAAATCTTAAAAGAAAAAATATGAGCGAGAAAGATATCATAGATCCCCATGCTGTAACAACAAGCCCCTTTTTTATTCCGAGTTTTCTTGCATATTGGACAAAGAACTGTAACAGCAGGAAAGCAGGGATAATTGTAATCAGTCCCAATTTTGCCTGTAATGTATTGTCTCCCATAATAATACCGTATATCATAATTCCTACAGCGGCATTACTTGCCGTAGTGGCGGCTATTTTATCGGTAGAAGCTGCAACTATGAGCATTTGGATAGCTCTATTATGAGTTATAATATCCACATAGTCGGAGAAACCGAGTTTAACATTTTTTTCTCCCAATCCGAAATATTCTTTACGGTCTTTTTTATAAATACCTATAAAAGCTGAAAATGTAAAAATACCGCTTATAACTGTGAAAGTAAACAGCAATTCATTAAACAGAGGTAAGGAAAATTCATTTCCGTATTTGGGAAGTAAATATCCGTTGACATAAACAGGTAGGCAGCATGAAAACAGCAATAAAGTAAAAGTACCGTCAAAAGCTCCGAAAAGAGGACGCTGTTTCGGATCATTTGTAATACATGCCTGTCCTGCCTTGGTAACTGCAGTCTGGCATGTGTATCCGAGTATATAAACTGCATAGATAACAAGAAAAAAAGGCAGTCTCATATTTTCAGGCAATGTATGAGTGATTTTGAAAAGCAGTATAGTTGAAATAGCCATAATTACATAACCTATAATTATATAAGGTCTGAATTTTCCCAATTTTCCGTCAGTTTTATCAATCAGATATCCTATTAAAGGGTCTGTAATACCGTCAAATATTCTCATTGAAGTGAGTATATTCGATATAAGTACGGTAGCCAGACCGACAAATCCTGTTGCATAATATCCGACATAAAACATAAGTGCCAGAAAAATATTTGTAGCCGTATTATTAAGGGAAAATAATCCGATTTGCCATAATTCAGCTTTGTTATAAACAGTATTTTCATTTTTCATAATTTTCCTCCTGATTTTTTATTCCGTATTATGAAACTATGTTCCGTTTTTGTCTTATATTAGAATTATAATACAAAAATTAAAAATGTCAATAGATAAAAATAAAATTTGCTTTTTAAAAAAAAAGGGGTATAATAAAAATATAAAGTATTTTGAAATTATTTTCCGTAATACGGAATTTTTAAAATTTTGTCTCAATTTGTCTCAAAAAGAAAAATCAGATACATTTATAACTTATAAAAAGAGGTGAATTTATAGGAGAATGAAATATAAAAAAATGATGTGCCTATGGTAACTTATAATAATTATAAAGCAGACTATTGAAAAAATTACGGGAAAATCCGAGTTTAAAGGAAAATATATGGTGTAATAAATGGAAAACTAAAAGATAGAAGACAGTTTATAATAAAAAACAATAAGGAGGAAATTTTATGAAAATGACTTTCAGATGGTATTGAAAAGATGACCCTGTAACTCTTGAAAAAATCCGTCAGATACCCAATGTGAACGGAATAGTCACGGCAGTTTACAGCGTACCTCCGGGAGAAGTGTGGCCTGAAAAAGATATTCGTGATTTAAAAGAAGAAATAGACAAGTACGGAATGAAAATGGAAGTAATTGAAAGTGTTCCTGTACATGAAGATATAAAACTGAAAAGAGGCAATTACAAAATGTATATTGAAAATTACAAGGAAAATATACGAAGACTTTCAGCAGCAGGTGTGAAAGTAATATGTTACAATTTTATGCCTGTTTTCGACTGGACGAGAAGTCAACTGGATAGGGAACTGCCTGACGGATCTAATACTTTAGTTTATTATAAGGAGCATATAAATAAACTGAACCCTGCAAAGCTTGAATTACCGGGTTGGGATTCATCCTATACTTCAGAAGAAATGAAAGAATTAATGGAAGCATATAAAAAACTGGGAGAGGAAGGTCTCTGGAATAATCTGGAATATTTTTTGAAAGAAATTATTCCTGTGGCTATTCAATGTGATGTTAATATGGGGATACATCCTGATGATCCGCCTTGGTCAATATTCGGAATACCGAGAATAATAAAAGATGAGGAAAGTCTAGATAGATTTTTAAAATTATATGATGATTCTCATAACGGATTGACATTATGCAGCGGAAGTTTGGGCTGCAACAGAAAAAACGACTTTATAAAAATGGTTAGAAAATACGGCAGTATGGGTAGAATACATTTTGCACATATAAGAAATATAAAAATACTTGAAGACGGAAGTTTTGAGGAAAGTGCACATTATTCACCATGCGGAAGTCTGGATATAGTAGAGATATTAAAAGCATATTATGAAACGGGATTTAATAAATATATAAGACCTGATCACGGAAGAATGATATGGGGAGAAAGGGGAAAACCGGGATACGGATTGTATGACAGGGCATTAGGTGCAATGTATATGACCGGTATTTGGGAAACATTGAAGAAGCTGAGTTAATATGCTTTTTTTGGAAAAATAGACCCAACCTTTTTTGTAAAAAAAGCTGGACCAAAAAACAATTCAACACAAATTTTACTTTTGCTCAAAAATGCCCGTTCGCTGTAAAAACAAAAAGGATGTTTTGACCCTCACTTCACGTATTTTTCACGCAGTAAAATTTGAGTTGGCAGTTTTTGCTAAGCTTTTTTCAAAAAGCGTAGGAAAATTTTTTTGTCAAACTTTTTTTCAAAAAAGTTTGGATAACTCTAAGCATAATGAGTATTTTGAGTGATAAAAAAATTAATAGTATGAGTGTGAGGGCGGCGATGAGCCCTCACGAAAAAAATAACATAAGGGAAGTGAAGTCCATATGAAAATACCTTTTGAAATGAATATGAAAGATAAAGTAATAGTAATAACAGGGGCAGGAGGAATTTTATGCAGTATGTTCGCCAAAGCCCTTTCAAAAACAGGAGCAAAAATAGCTCTTCTTGATTTAAATGAAGAGGCCGTTAAAAAATATGCCGAAGAAATAAAAAAAGATAATGGAATTGCCAAAGGTTATAAGTGTAATGTACTGGATAAAAAAAGTATAGAAAAGGTGAGGAAAGAAATAAATACTGAACTTGGAAAATGTGACATACTTATAAACGGAGCGGGGGGAAATAACCCTAAAGCCACAACTGATAATGAAATATTCAAATCTGAAGATTTAGGAAAAATGAAAACATTTTTTGATTTGGATAAGGAAGGAGTGGAATTTGTCTTTAATCTGAATTATATGGGAACATTACTGCCTGTTCAGGTTTTCGCACAGGATATGATAGGAAGAAAAGGTGCGAATATATTAAATATTTCAAGTATGAACGCTTATACACCTCTTACGAAAATTCCTGCATATAGCGGAGCCAAAGCTGCCATAAGCAATTTTACTCAGTGGCTTGCAGTTCATTTCAGCAGTGTAGGAATAAGATGTAATGCCATAGCACCCGGTTTTTTTGTAAGTAAACAGAATGAGAAACTTTTATTTAACGATGACGGAACACCTAAAGAAAGAGCCGAAAAAATTTTAAGAAATACTCCTATGAACAGGTTCGGAAAAGAAGAGGAACTGCTCGGAGCATTATTTTTTCTTATAAATGAAGAAGCCGCAAGTTTCGTAAACGGAGTTATAATACCTGTAGACGGAGGATTTTCAGCATATTCGGGAGTGTGATTAAATGAAAAAAATAAATAATGAAATATTTATATCGGGATTTTCCGATGAAATATCATCTGAATTTGATAAACAGATAAAAGTCGTAAAAGAAAATAATATGAATTACATATCCTTAAGAAATATAGACGGAAAAAATATAGGAGAGTATTCAATTGAAGGATTTAAAGAAAAGGTACTTCCGAAATTGGAAAAAAACAATGTAAAAGTATCTTCCATAGGCTCACCTGTGGGGAAAATATTTATTGACGACGAAGAAGGCTATAAAAAGCATTTGAAAATACTTGAAAAACTTTGCCGCATAGCGGAAATTCTGGAAACAAAGTATATAAGAATTTTCAGTTTTTATATAAAAGAGGGAGAGCACGACAAATATAAAAAAGATGTTGTCAGAAAACTGAAAAACTTTGTACAGATAGCTGAAAATAAAGGAATAATACTTATTCATGAAAATGAAAAGGATATTTACGGAGATACTTTTCAAAGATGCAGGGAAATAATATCCCAAATAAATTCTCCTAATTTTAAAGCTGCATTTGATTTTGCAAATTTTGTTCAATGCGGAGAAGATACTCTGAAAGCGTATGAGATGTTAAAAGATGATATTGTGTATATTCATATAAAAGATGCAAATTATAATAACAGTCAGAATGTGGTTTGCGGTACGGGAGAAGGAAAAATAAAGGAAATTTTATATGATATCATCTTTAAAGAAAACTATAAAGGATTTTTAACCCTTGAACCTCATCTTGTTCAATTTGACGGATTGAAAAATCTTGAATTGGGAAATACCGATGAAATTATAAAAAATGAAAAAAAGCTGACAGGAAAAGAAGGATATGTATTGCAATATAAAGCATTAATAAAACTGTTAAATGAACTGGGAGTTGATTAGAATATGAAAAAAATCAGATTGGGAATAATAGGTTACGGAGCTGAAGGAGGTCTGTACGGAAGTTTTTTTAAAGAGAAAAAATTATCGGAAAATCTTGAATTAACTGCAATATGTGATATAGACGCTGAAAAAGAAAAAAAAGTAAAAAAAGATTTTCCTGAGATCAGTTTTTTTAAAGATTATAGAGATATGCTTGACAGTGGACTTGTAAATGCCGTAGTAACTACGGTTCCCCATTATTTTCATTGTGAAATGGGAATAGAAGCTATAAATCGGGGAATTCACTTATTAGGCGAAAAACCTGCAGGAGTGTATACAAAAGATGTAAAAAGGCTTATTAAAGTTTCAAAAGAGCATCCCGATGTAACTTTTGCCGTATTTTTCAATCAGAGAACAAATCCTTTATACAGAAAAGTAAAGGAACTTATGAATAGCAAAGTTATAGGAAATATGAGAAGAACAATCTGGATAATTACTACATGGTGGCGTCCTCAAGGTTATTATAACCAGTCTGAATGGAGAGCGACTTGGGGAGGAGAGGGAGGAGGAGTTCTTGTAAATCAGGCCCCTCATCAACTGGACTTATGGCAATGGATATGCGGAAAACCTAAAAAGGTTTTTGCAAAAATGGAGTTCGGATTTAAAAGGGATATAGCAGTGGAAGATGAAGTGAATGCTCTTGTAGATTTTGGAAACGGAGTAACAGGGAGTTTTATAACATGTACTCATGATGTATTGGGAACAGATTATTTTGAAATTTTAGGAGATAAGGGAAAAATTATAGTGGAAAACAGCAGAAAACTGACTGTAAAAATTCTTAAAAAAGATGAGGAAATTTTAAGTGACAGTATGAATATGGAAGATGTGGCAAAATTATTTAAAGGAGAGTTGAATCCTGAAGAAATGTATGATGAGGAAGTATTTGAATTTGATTCCCGTCACGGAGAACAGCACATAAATGTCTTTGAAAATTTTGCAGCTCATATTTTACATGGAGAGCCTTTACTGGCAGAAGGAGAAGAAGGAATTGACGGAGTAAGATTGGCAAATGCCATGCACCTGTCAGCATGGCTCGGGAAAGAAGTGGACTATGAACTGAATGAAAAAGAATACCTTGATTTGCTCAATGACAGAATAAGAAAAGAAGGGAAATATGAGGAAAGAGAATAAAAAATGTATGTATAAGGAGAAAATTTATGAAAAAAGTCTGTATTATCGGGCTGGGAGATATTTCCGGAATACATATCAATGCATTGAAAAAACTTAAAAATGCGGAAATTTCTGCAGTGTGTGATATTGATGAAACACTAAATAAGAAATATAATGAATATAAATTTTACAGTAATTATGAGAAAATGCTGGAAAAAGAATCTCCTGACTGTGTACATGTGTGTCTGCCTCATTATATGCATTATGAAGTAACCGTAAAAGCTGTTAAAAGAGGAATTAACGTATTTCTCGAAAAGCCTGTAGGAATGGATGTCTTTCAGACAAATGAACTTTTGAAAGTGGAAAATGAAAATCCTCATATAAAAATATGTGTGTGTCTACAAAATAGGCTGAACAGGACATTTGAAAAAATGGAGGAACTTGTAAAGTCGGGCAGTTATGGTAAAATTAAAGGAATAAAAGGAATAGTTACATGGAACAGGTCCGATGAATATTATAATTTAAAGCCGTGGAGAAAAAAAATGAAATATGCAGGCGGCGGAGTTATGATAAATCAGACTATTCATACTTTGGATTTAATGCAGCTTATAGGAGGGAAAATTGAAAGTATAAAAGGAGCCACTTTAAATCTTGGAGAGCATGACAGTGAATTTGAAGTGGAAGATACTTCATTGGCAAAAATAAAATTTGAAAAGGGAATAGAAGGGCTTTATTTTGCTACGGTAACATATTCGGAAAATTCAAGTGTTGAACTTCAGGTAATAACTGAAAAAGCCAAATTTACAATAAAAGACAGTATTCTTACTGTTTCCGAAAAAAACGGGTGTAAAAAGATGCTGGTTGAAGATGACAAACTTGAAGGTACGAAGTTTTATTACGGAGCAAGTCATGAGAAACTAATAAAAAAGTTTTACAGCTGTCTTGAAAATGACAGTAACGATTATATTCATGTAAAAGACGCCGTTCCGTCAATGAAAATGATAGAAATGATAAGAGAAGCTTCAGGGAAAATAATGAAATAGGAGGTTGTATTTATGGCTAAAATAGGAGTACAGGCAATGATGCTCAAAGAAAAGTTCAAGGAACTCGGTGCTTATGAAACAATGAAGAAAGTTTCGGAACTTGGTTATTCATATATTGAATTATCTCAAATTCCTATGGATATAAAAAATGTCGGAGAAATAAAAAAAGCTTCAGAAGATTTTAATATAAAAATAGCTGCAATGAGTGCAGCATTGGAAGGAGTGCAGGGAATAAATCAGGAAAATCTTACCGATAATTTCAGTAAAATAGTTGACGATTGTAAAATACTGGATTGTAATTATTTAAGAATAGGAATACTGCCTTTTCATTGCATGGGAAATATAGAAAAAATAAAAGAATTCAGTTTCAAAATGAATGGAATTGCAGAAAAACTTCTTGAACACGGGATAAAACTTTATTATCATAACCATCATATAGAATTTGAAAAATATGAAGGACAGTTTATTTTGGATATTATAAGAGAAAATGCCGATAAAGTCGGATTTGAACTGGATGTGCATTGGATTTACAGGGGAGGAGTAAACCCTATAGATATATTGAGAAAATATTCAGGAAAGGCGGATCTTGTACATCTAAAAGATTATAGAATCGGAAAGTTCAATATGAAAGCACTGGAATATTTAAAAGAAGGAAAAATTGATGAGTTTATGTCTGCTTTTTTAGGAAACGTGGAATTTTCCGAAGTAGGAGAAGGAACTTTAAATTTTTCCGAAATAATAATAGAAGCTTTAAAATCAGGAAGCAAATATTTATTTGTGGAACAGGATGATACATACGGAGCTGATCCTTTCATGTCTCTTCAAATTTCAGCACAAAATCTGAAAAAACTGGGATACGAAGGTATGTTTTAAAAAGTCTGAATATAAAGAGAATATAAAGAAATATATGTAACATCCAAAGGAGTGACAGAAAAATGAAAGAATTTTTGAACAGTAATTTTTTACTGGAAACGGAAACAGCTAAAAAGCTTTTCCATGAATATGCTGAAAATATGCCGATAATAGATTATCATAATCATCTGAATGTCAGAGAAATATATGAGGACAAGAAATTTTCCAGTATAACTGAAGCATGGCTGGCATTTGATCATTATAAATGGAGAATGCTGAGAGTGAATGGAATTTCTGAGGAATATGTGACAGGAGACAAAAATCCGAAGGAAAAGTTTGATAAATGGGCAGAAACAGTTCCGTATACTTTAGGAAATCCGATATTTCATTGGACACATCTTGAATTGAAAAGAATATTCGGAATAGAGGAAATTTTATCTCCGAAAAGTTCAGACAGTATATTTGAAAAATGTAATGAATTTTTGAAAAAAGACGAGTTCAGTGCAAGAAACCTCATAAGAAAAAGTAATGTTCAAGTGTTATGTACAACAGATGATCCTAAAGATGATCTGATTTATCATAAAGCTCTTAAGGAAGAATTTGAAGTAAAAGTCCTTCCGTCATACAGACCCGACAATGCACTTCATATTGAAAAAGAAACATTTGCTTCATATATAAGTGATTTGGGAAAAGTAACAGGTTATGAAATAGGAAGTTACGACCTGTTAAAAAAAGCATTAATCGAAAGATTGGACTATTTCTGTGAAATAGGATGCAGAGTGACGGATCATGGACTCGATGAAATGCTTTATACGGAAGCTTCGGAAAATGAAGCTGAAGAGATTTTCAGAAAACGGTTGAACGGAGAAAAACTTTCTAAAGAAGAACTTAGAAAATATAAGGGAAATCTTTTAAATGCTCTCGGAAAAGAGTATAATAAAAGAGACCTTGTAATGCAGTTGCACATAGGTCCTTTAAGAAATAATTCCACGAGAGGGTTCCAAAATCTGGGTCCTGATGCAGGATATGATTCGATAAACGACTTGAACATTGCCCATGATTTGTCGAAATTTCTTGATTCCCTTGATCAAACCGATGAACTGCCTAAAACAATACTGTATAGTGTGAATGCCAAAGATAACGACGTTCTGTCTTCTATGGCGGGAAACTTTCAGGACGGAAAAACTCCGGGAAAAATACAGTTCGGAACAGGGTGGTGGTTCAATGACCAGAAGGACGGAATGGAAAAACAGATGGAATCTCTGGCACAGATGGGAATGTTAGCCAGATTTATAGGAATGCTTACAGATTCAAGAAGTCTTTTATCTTTTCCGAGACATGAATATTTCAGAAGAATATTGTGTAACAAACTCGGAAATCTTATAGAAAGCGGACAGTATCCTGATGATATTGAATTTGTAGGAAAAATAGTGAGAGATATATGTTATAACAATGCAAAAAAATATTTCGGGTTTTAGTTTTAGGAGGATTTGAAAAAATGAGTATATTTAAAAAATATGTAACTTTGGAAAAAATTGTAAATGAAAAAATAGTAGCGGTAATCAGAGGAAATTCTGAAAGTGAAGCTGTTTCGGTTGTAGAAGCGTGTAAGGATGGAGGAATAAAAGTAATGGAAATTACTTATACAGTAAAAACTGCTTCAAATGTAATAGCACATTTTTCGGAAAATAGTGACATACTTGTAGGAGCAGGAACGGTACTTGACTCGGAAACTGCAAAAATGGCTATATCTGCAGGAGCGGAATTTATTGTAGGACCGAACTTCAGCAGAGAAGTTGCCGTATTATGTAACAGATATCAGATTCCCTATATTCCGGGCTGTCAGACTGTAAATGAAATAATTCAGGCACTGGAAGCAGGATGCGACTTAATTAAGCTATTTCCGGGAAATAATTTTGATTTCAGTTATATAAAGTCATTGAAAGCTCCCATTCCGAAAGTGAATTTTATGGTAACGGGAGGAGTAAATACAGGTAACATAAATGAGTGGCTTAAAGAAGGTGCCTCAGCGGTAGGTATAGGAGGAAATCTTGTAAAAGGTACTAAAGAAGAGATAATTAAAACAGCAGAAGAATATTTATTAAAAATAAAGGAAGTTTAGAATATGAAAAAAGTTTTATCATTCGGAGAAATATTACTTAGATTATCTCCTCAGGACCATAAGATGATAGTACAGTCAAATACAGACTTACTGGAAATATTTTACGGAGGAGCAGAGCTTAATATTTCCATAGCATTGTCAAATTTTGGAATAAAATCGGGATATTTAACTAAAGTTCCCGATAATGCCTTAGGTCATAAAGGCATAAAGTATTTAAAACAGTACGGTGTGAATACCGATGATATAGAACTCGGAGGAGAAAGAATCGGAATATATTTTCTGGAAAACGGATATTCATTAAGACCGTCAGTAGTAACTTATGATAGAAAATATTCAGCATTTTCCGAAATGGAAATGACTGATGAAAAAATAGAAAAAATACTGTCAAAGTATGATGTTCTGTTTTTAAGCGGAATAACATTATCGGTAAGCGAAAAATCATTTGATCTGTCAAAAAAAATAATAAAAACGGCAAAAAAAATGAAAAAGGAAGTAATTTTTGACTGTAATTACAGATCGAAGCTGATTTCCCTTGAAGAAGCTTCAAAAAGATATAAAGAAATTATAAATGACGTAGATATAATATTTGCAGGGTATCTGGACTTTATTAAAATTTTCGGCATGGAATATAATTTATATGACGGTACGGAAACTTATGAGGAATATTATAAGGCATTATATAAAAAGGTATATGAAAAATATAATTTTAAGTATGTAATTTCTTCCATAAGAAAGCCGATAAGCTCAAACAGAAATATTTATTCAGGAATAATGACAGACGGAAAAAATGTTGCAAAAGGAAAGGAATATGAAGTGGAAATAAAGGACAGAGTAGGAACAGGAGATGCTTTTACTTCAGGTGGGATATACTCATATCTGTCAGGAAATGAAATGGAAGAGATGATAAATTTTGCAATAGGTTCGGGAGTATTGAAGCATACAATATACGGAGATGTATCCGAATTCGGGAAAGAAGATATTTTAAAAATTATAAATGCCGATTCATATGATGTGGTGAGATAGCATAGGAAAAGTAACCGAGTTTCAATAAAAATTTAAAAAAATTAATTTTTTGTTTATTTTTTAAATAATTACATTATAATTATAATAAAATGAAATAGAGGAAAAATAGAAAAATAAATGTTATAATTATAGAATAACAGTCTTTTAGTGATACTTCAGGAATAAAAATGACTGATATTTTAAAAATATCCGACGGATTATAAAGAAAATGTTAAAGAAACACTGCAAAATGCCTGAATTACTGTCGAGATAGCTATATAAAGGCAACGCTAAATATGTAGAAGAAGTTCAAAGTTTCAAAAGGTAAATAGTAGAAAAGTCGGAAATTTTGTTACAAAAGAAAGAAAAATCAGAAGTTGTCTCATAAATTGAAAATAATTTTCCAACTGTAAGTATTATATGCTTTTTAAAAATTAAAAGATATTATCTTTACTGAACTGATTTTATAAAAATTGACAAAATATATAAAAATTATGATTAAACATACTTTTATACTTTATGAGAAAGCCTCTAGGCAGCGTTATATGGAATAGTATAAATAAAAGAGAATAGAAATAAAAATAAAAAGTCACAGTTATTGAAATAATTGTGGCTTTTTTCCGATTTTTCCGATAAATTATAATAATAAAAGTGCAATCCCTTATTTTATAGGATTGCACATATATGTAAGTATTTAGTTTATTCGGTGGTGCCCAGACGCGGAATCGAACCACGGACACAGGGATTTTCAGTCCCTTGCTCTACCGACTGAGCTATCTGGGCATTAAATAATAATAAATTATCTTCAAAAAAAATACCACAACTTATAATTATGGTAAAAACAATGGTACGCCCTAGGAGGATCGAACTCCTGTTGCCGGGATGAAAACCCGATGTCCTAACCACTAGACGAAGGGCGCATAATGGTGGATCCAGCTGGACTTGAACCAGCGACCACTCGGTTATGAGCCGAGTGCTCTAACCAGCTGAGCTATGGATCCTCAATGGCGTGCCTGAAGAGATTCGAACTCCTGACCCACGGCTTAGAAGGCCGTTGCTCTATCCAACTGAGCTACAGGCACACACCATAATATCATATTGTAATGGTGAGCCATACTGGAATCGAACCAGTGACACCATGATTAAAAGTCATGTGCTCTACCGACTGAGCTAATGGCTCATAATGGAGCGGGAGACGAGGGTCGAACTCGCGACATTCAGCTTGGAAGGCTGACACTCTACCAACTGAGTTACTCCCGCATAATTATGGTTAATATTTTTTAAAATCATATGGTGCCTCGGGCCGGACTTGAACCGGCACGGTAATAATTACCACAGGATTTTAAGTCCTGTGCGTCTACCGATTTCGCCACCAAGGCATAATCCTCAATCACACTGACAAGGTAGATTATATATTTTTTCTACAAATTTGTCAAGGACTTTTTTTAAAATTTTTTATTTTATGATTAGGTGCTTTAATTTCTTATAAGTATCAAGTTCTCTCAAGCACCTAATCATTTTATAAAATTTCTGTAAAAATATCAAGTTAATTTTTAGTTAAAATTAGTTTTAGGGGTTAAATTTATATTTGTTTATCGTTTTCTACATATTCACGTATAATGTTTTCAGCTTTTTCTACAATTTCTTCGTATGTTCCTTCAGGCTTAAATCTTTCCAATGCAGCTACTTCAATTTTTTTAGGTTTAGGAAACTTCATATGTCTTGAATAGGCTTCGTAGGCTCCTTTTATGCCTAAACATTGTATATCGACATTGAGTTCCTTTGCTATTATTGCAAATACTTTTTTAAATTTCCCGACTTTCCCGTCTTTTGTTCTGGCTCCTTCAGGAAATATAAGGACATTTTTTCCTGCTTTTACATGTGCCGCTATTTCTTCTACACTTTTCTTTATATTTTTATTTATATCAATTAAAACGACATTTCCGTTAGTTACAAAAAGTTTCATAATTCCTTTTTTAAAATACCAGTCAATAGCTAAAAACATTGTGTTATATAGTATTTTATGAGGTAGCAGACTTCCAAGTACAAGAGAGTCGACAAAACTCTGATGATTTGCTACGAATATCTGCTGTTTACTTGTAATTTTATCTCTGTTTACTCTTTTTAGTCTGAAATATACTTTTAAAATCAAATCCAGTAAAGGACGAAGTATTTTAGTAAGCCATCTGTTTCTTTCTTCAACCTGCGGAGCTTCTTCAATGATTTTTTTCCAGTCAACTTCGGCATCTTCCATTTTTGTTGCTTTTTCATTAACATATTCGGATAATGTTTTTAAATTAGGCATTTCTGAAAACTGTTCCTCATTCAGTACTATTCCGAAACTATTTTCTATGTATGCAAAAAGTTCTACTATATCGAGTGAATCCATACCTATTTCCAGTTCCAGATTTTCTTCAGGTAAAGGCTCTATTCCTTTCAGTTTTTTCACATATGATTTTAATATTCTGTATGTTTCAGTATCAGGTTCTTCAACTTTCTTTTTTTCCGTAATATTTTTTTCATACAGATTCGGAAGCATAAATCTTCTTATTTTTCCTATTCTTGTTTTCGGCAATTCTTCTTCATACAGTTTGTAATCAAGTATTTTTTCATAATTATGAACTGTCAGGTTGTAGTCTTCTATTATATTTTTAATATAGGCATTAATATTTGTAATTCCTTTTTTTCTGAATTCCAGAAGTTCAGGAACGATAATTGCTGAAATTTTGTCATTATGACCGAATACACCAATTTCTTTTATTAAATAATTGCTTTTTGCTACAACTTTGTTTTCAATTGTTTCAGGATCAATGTTTTTACCATTTGAAAGAACTATCATGCTGTTTTTCCTTCCACGTATCGTAATATATCCTTCATTATCAATAGATGCAAGGTCACCTGTTTTGAACCAGCCGTCATCAGTCATTACTTCAGCTGTCTTGTCAGGCTTATTGTAATAGCCTTTCATAACTATAGGCCCTTTTACCCATAATTCCTCTTCTACCAGTTTTACTTCTATATTTTCGAGTTTTTTCCCTACAGTTCCTATTTTTCTTTCTTTTTGGGTATTTACGGCTATTACAGGAGAAGTTTCGGTCAGACCGTACCCTTCAAGGGAATATATTCCTAAAGTTTCGTAAAATTCAGCTATTTCAGGATCCAGTTTGGCACCTCCCGAAACTATAAAATTAAGATGTCCTCCAAATTTATCATGAACTTTTTTGAATACTTTCTTTTTAAGTTTCATGGATTTTGTTTTGCTCATAATTTTATATATAAGCCTTGTAATAAATTTAGCATCTATCTGCTGTTTTATTCCATCATAAAAAAGTTTAAAGACTCTCGGTACTCCGATAAGAGCTGTTACTCTGTTTCTGCCAAGTGTTTCAAGGATTTCTTTGCTCGCTATTTTTTCCACAAATACAACAGATGTCTGTTCCCTCATCATTAACAGAACCGTTGCAGTTAAAGGTAAAATATGGTGAAACGGCAGTAAAGCCAGTATCTGATCTTCACAGGTAAATATATTTTTTGCGAATATTCCGTCCATTTCAGTATTCAGATTGTTATATGTGAGCATTACTCCCTTAGGCTGCCCTGTAGTTCCTGAAGTATAGAGCATTACTGCCGTATCTTCATTGTCGGGGTTTTTCAGTTCAAAATCGCTGCTTTTTATGAGCTCGAGTTTTTCATTTTCAATGGAGTGCCTGTCTACATTTATTATTTTTATTTTATCTTTTAAGCTGTATGATGAAATCGCTTCCAATACATTTTTTTCAGTTTCATCAGAACAAATAATCAGTTCAGGATTGGAATCTTCAAGAACATAGAGTATTTCTTTCGGATTACTGGCTGAATCTATTGTAATAGGTGCAGATTTCTTATCCCATATTGCAAAAAAACTGTATATCCACTCAGTACGGTTTTCCATTAAAATCAGTGCAAATTTTTCAGATGCCAGTTCGATTATATTTTCTGAATAATACTTAATATTCTGTATCAATTCAGTATAGTTGATATGTCTGTTTTCAAAATCAACTAATGCCAATCTGTCTGTCTTTTTTAGAAACATAAATACTCCTTAATATATATTTTTTATATTTTATTTAATTATACCATATTTTTTTAAATAATAAAATGAAGATAAAATATTGAAACAGTATAACTATTTTTTATATACGGATTTGTATAATCGGGATAATTTTATTAAATTCGGTTAATTATATGTCATTTGTACTGTTTTTTCTATAATTTTTTACAGTCCGGCTTAAAATCGGATGAAATATTTTCCGGAAAAAAGAATATGGAAATTTGAATATGATTTAAGAAAAAATATAACAAAATAAACAATAAATATATTAAATAATTTCCATAAGTTACACATAATAGTTCAGAATAATAGCTCGGAAGCTCATATATATCGCGATATTTTTTAAATTTTGAAGAAAACGGAAAATTTTAAAATAAAATCAGCTGAAGTCAATATTGTGTATAGAAGAAAAACTTTAAGAAGCTTCAAAAAAAGTAAACAGTTTCCATAAATTCAGAGATATAAATTTATTATACTAAAAAATATTAATAAAAATTGTATCGGAAAATAACCGGACATAAAGTATAAAAATACAAAATTATAAAGTGGAAACAGACGAAAAAACATGTAAAAATCTTTGTAAAACTATAACGGAAGTCTTGAAAAATAAAGGAAAAGTGACGAAAATAGAAAAATGTATATTTAAAATTGAGGATTTACAAATCGGATAGTCGGGATATACTTCAGTTATAAATAAGCAAAACTTAAAAAAATGGAGGTAGCAGATGAACGGATTTTTAAAAGAGTATTTTTCTCTGGAAAATAAAGTTGCCATAGTAACAGGAGGAAATACAGGAATAGGAGCCGCATATTCCCAAGCTCTGGCAGAAGCGGGAGCTGATCTGGTAATAGCAGCTTATGACAAAAATTACGAAGAAATAAAGAATATTATTGAAAAAACAGGAAGGAGAGTTGAATTTATCACAGGGGATCTGACTAATCCCAAGTGCAGACACGAAATAGTGGAAACATGTATGGAAAAATTCGGTAAAATAGATATTCTCGTAAATAATGCGGGAACTATAAGAAGAGCTCCCTTACTTGAATATGAAGATGAAGACTGGTATGCGGTAATGGATATAAATCTCAATGCCGTATATCATCTCGGAAGGGAAGTTGCAAAAGTAATGGCGGTTCAGGGAAGCGGAAAGATTATAAATATAGCTTCAATGCTGTCCTTTCAGGGAGGAAAGTTTGTACCTCCCTATACTGCAAGCAAGCATGGAGTTGTAGGACTTACAAGGGCGTTTGCAAATGAACTTGCCGATAGGAATATACAGGTAAATGCCATAGCTCCCGGTTACATAAAAACTGCAAATACGGAACCGATAAGGAAAGACGAACAGAGAAACAGAGAAATACTCGGAAGAATACCTGCCGGAAGATGGGGAGAACCTTCGGACTTAATGGGAGCCGTAGTATTTCTGGCAGGTAAGGCTTCAGATTATATAAACGGGCATGTCCTGACAGTGGACGGAGCATGGTTGTCGAGATAGGAGAAATAAGAGAAATTGGCATAACGCATAATTAAAGAATATTAAATAAAAAATCAGGAGGAAAGAAAAATGAAAATGGATATAAGATATGCAAATCATCCGAAAGATTCAAAATATTATACAACGGAGAAACTAAGAGAAAATTATTTAATAGAAACAATATTTGTACCGAATGAAGTGAATTTTACCTATTCCCACGCGGACAGAATCATAGCGGGAGGAATAATGCCTGCGGATAAAATCGTGGAACTGGGAATAACAAAAGAATTAGGAACAGAATATTTCCTTGAAAGAAGGGAAATGGGAATAATAAATGTAGGAGGAAGTGGAAAAATAATAGCTGACGGTACGGAGTATATAATGAACTCTCGTGACGGACTATATGTAGGAATGGAAACAAGAGAACTGAAATTTATGTCCGATAATCAGGAAAATCCTGCAAAATATTATATAAACTCAGCCCCTGCACATAAAAAATATCCTAATGTAAAAATAGATATAGAAAAAGCGAATCCCGTAAAATTAGGGAGTATGGAAAATTCCAACTC
Organism: Leptotrichiaceae bacterium; assembly: GCA_030532815.1. Taxonomy (GTDB): domain Bacteria; phylum Fusobacteriota; class Fusobacteriia; order Fusobacteriales; family Leptotrichiaceae; genus Pseudoleptotrichia. Next base: position 12,751 of record JAUNKI010000001.1, on the reverse strand, counting down.
AAGAACGATATATCAGTTTGTACATCCTGCCGTATGTCAGTCATGTCAGCTTTTAATGGGAATGACAGTGCTTGAACCGGGAAATGTATGGAATACTATGCCTTGTCATACTCATGAAAGAAGAATGGAAGTATATTTTTACTTTAATATGGCTGAAGATACGAGAGTTTTTCATTTAATGGGAGAACCTGAAGAAACAAGACATTTGGTAGTGAAAAATGAACAGGGTGTAATTTCACCTTCATGGTCGATACATTCAGGGGCAGGTACGAGCAGTTACACATTTATATGGGGAATGGTAGGAGAAAATCAGGAATTTAATGATATGGACGCCGTAAAAATGTCGGAACTAAAATAAATTTCGTGAAATTTCAAAAAGTGCGGAAAAGTTTAATATAAAAATTTATATCTTCATTAATTATAACGATTACTTTATGTACGATAAAACAGCTTTAAAATCGGATTGAGAAATAAAGACAGGAGTTTATTTGTCGGATTTCTGTTCGATTTTAAACTGATTAACCGTAAGTCATAAAATCAGAAAAATTAAAGGATAAATTCATATTAACCGACAAAGCGGATTTAATTATATTATACAAGGAGGAAAAATGAAGGCAAAAAGAAAAACTTCAAAATTCAATAAAGACCAGATTTCATTATATCTGTTACTATTGCCTTTTATTTTATGGTATGCGATATTCATGTACAAACCTATGTACGGGCTTATAATAGCTTTTAAGGACTACAGCCTGTTCAAGGGAATTTCAGGAAGTGACTGGGTAGGGTTTAAAAATTTTACTGAATTTCTGACAAGTCCCTACTTTTACGTAACATTGAAAAATACTCTTATGATAAATCTGTACAGCCTGTTTCTGGAATTTCCTTTTGCGATTATGGTGGCACTGATGCTGAATGAAGTAAAAAATAAACTGTTCAAATCTTTTGTTCAGACAGCTTCCTTTATTCCTTATTTTATAGCGATAGTTGTCGCAGCAGGAATTACAATAAATATTTTATCACCGAGTACGGGAGTAATAAATTTTTTACTTGAAAAAATCGGAATGGAAAAAATATATTTTCTGTCCAAGCCGGAATATTTCAGAGGTATATTTACAGGATTGAACATATGGAAAAATACGGGATTTAATGCAGTCATATATTTGGCAGCCCTTACGACTATAGATGAACAGCTTTATGAAGCGGCTAAAATTGACGGAGCGGATAAATTCAAACAATTAAGATATATAACAATACCGGGAATAATCCCTACTATTGTCATAATGTTAGTCTTAAAAGTCGGAAGCATGCTGAATGTAGCTTTTGAAACTGTTCTGCTTCTTTATCAGCCTGCCACTTATTCCACAGCGGACGTTATAAGTACATACGTATACAGAACGGGAATGCTTCAGCAGAATTTCGGTCTTGCGACGGCAGTGGGGCTGTTTAATGCGTTGGTAGGATTCCTACTTGTATACAGTGCAAATAAATGGAGTAAGAAAGTATCGAGTTCAAGTTTATGGTAACAACATAGAAAATGCATAAACAGTATATGCGGATATTACCTGTATAAGACAGTATTGACTGAAGAAAATAAAATAAATAGAATGGAAGGTATTTTATAAACCGAAATAAGTCACAATTATAATTAATGTATTTTTTGAAAATCGAAAATCAGTATATTTACATGATTTATAAAATAATAAAATATATAAAAATTTATTATTTAAGGCTTACTAAGATATCGCACAAATTTAAAAGTAGAAAAAAAGGAGAATGAAATGAAAATAAAAATGGGAATGGACGAAAAAATATTTTATACATTAAATTATATTTTACTTGCTGTTTTTGCCGTAATGTTTTTATACCCGATAATATACGTGTTTTCAGCTTCGTTCAGTAAACCTTATTTTATAGAAACGGGAGCTGTCACATTATTTCCCAAAGGATTTAATTTTGAAGCATTTAAAAGTGCCGCAGCAATTCCGGGAATATGGAGGGCTTACGGAAATTCAATATTCATAACTGTTGTAGGAACGGCAGTAAGCATGATTTTTACAATAAGCGGAGCATATGTACTATCAAAACCTGAACTGAAATTCAGGAAAACCATAATAATGCTTGTAGTGGCAACAATGTGGTTCGATCCCGGAATGATACCGAAATATCTCAATTTCAGGGATTTGGGACTTATAAACAGTTATGCGGGAATAATTCTCGGATTTGCGGTAAATACATTCAACGTTATAATTTTAAAGACATTTTTTGAAGCAGTTCCGAAATCTCTTGAAGAATCGGCAAGAATAGACGGAGCTTCTCATTTAAAAATAATGACGAACATATATCTGCCTTTATCCACATCTGCAATAACTACGGTTTCATTATTTTATGCAATATCCCGTTGGAACGGATATTTCTGGACAATGGTGCTGCTGACTGATGATACGAAAGCACCTTTGCAGGTGTTCCTGAAAAAACTGATAGTTGAAAAAAATCTTGCAGGAGAAGCGACACAGCTTATAACACCTGAAAGTCTGACTTCGCCTCAGACTGTAATATATGCCGTAATAGTATTGTCACTGATACCTATATTGCTTATATACCCTTTTATCCAGAAATTCTTTAAAAAGGGAGTTGCCATAGGAGCTGTAAAAGGATAGAAAATAAAATTCAATAAAATCAGGAGGAATTAAAAATGAAATTAAAAAAAGTGTTGTTTTTAGTATTAATCTGTTTATCTGCTTTATTAAGCTGTAAAAATGAAAAATCTTCCTCATCCGAAGGAGGAGGAAAATTATCAGGAAACCTTATAACATCAAAACCGAGAGAAGTAACCGTATTTGCCATTTTTCAGGGAAAAGCCATAGACGGGGAACTGCCTGTTTTCAAAAAAGCTTTTGAAGAAACAAATATAAAGCTTGTAAGTGTAGCTTCAAAAAATCAGAGTGACGAAGTGCAGGGATTCAACTTGATGCTGTCTTCAGGGAAACTGCCTGATATTATAGCTTATGAGCTTGTTTCGGATTTTGAGAATTTAGGAATGGAAGGAGGGCTTATACCCCTTGAAGATTTAATAGACAAGCATGCTCCCAATATAAAAAAATTCTGGGAGGAAAATCCGAGATATAAACAGGATGCAGTTGCAGCTGACGGGCATATATACATGATACCTAATTATAACGATTATTTTAACCTGAAAACAACTCAAGGTTATTTTATAAGAAAAGACTGGCTGAAAAAACTCAATCTTCAGGAACCTAAAACAGCCGACGAGTTATATAATGTACTTACGGCTTTCAGAGATAAGGATCCTAACGGAAACGGAAAAAAGGATGAAATACCTGTTTTTCTGAGAGGAAATGTAATAAGAAAAATAATGATGGGACTGGCGGATATATTCAAAGCTAAAGTCGTATGGTATGACGATAAGGGAAATCCTCAGTTCGGACCTGCCGGTCAGGAATACAAAGAGGCTATGATACAGCTGGCAAAATGGTATAAGGAAGGACTTATAGACAAGGAAATATTTACAAGAGGAATGAATTCCCGTGACTATATGCTTTCAAACGATTTGGGAGGATTTACTAATGACTGGTTTGCAAGTACGGCTTCCTATAATGAAAAATTGGCTTCAAAAATATCGGGATTTGATTTTTCACCTATTCTGCCTCCTGAATATAAGGGAAATAATAAGACTATTTTTACGAGACCTACATATATCGGAGGCTGGGGGATAACGTCTGCCGCAAAAAATCCTGTCGAACTTATAAAATATTTTGATTTCTGGTATTCTCCCGAAGGAAGAAGATTATGGAATTTCGGTATAGAAGGCGAAGATTATAAAATGGTGGATGGAAAACCTGTATTTACCGATAAAATATTAAAAGATCCTCAGGGGAAAAATCCTTTGGCAGTAATAAGAACTACAGGTGCACAGTACAGATTGGGGATGTTTCAGGACGCAGAGGCGGAAAAACAGCTGTCAGGACAGAATAACGGTGTGGATATGTACATAAGTTCCGATGTAATTCAGGATGATCTGCCTATTCTGAAATATACAAAAGAAGAAGCAAAGGAATTTCTGAAAATAGATACACAGTTAAGAGCATATACCGAAGAAATGACTCAAAAATGGATAATGGGAGTTTCAGATGTGGAAAAAGACTGGGACAATTATATAAAAAGATTAAATGAAATAGGACTGAAAAGAGCTGAAGAAATCCAGAAAACGGCTTATATAAGATTTATGAAGAAATAAGAGCAAGCTTAAAAGGAGTTTAAAATGAAAAAAAAGCTTATAATTTTTGTACTTTTAACGATATTAAAGCATAATCAGATATATGCGACACTTTATCCCGATCAGAACAATAATGCGGATCCGAGAAAAAATTACCGTATAACGGGAAATATTATAACTCCGGGAGATTTGAACAGTGATACGGTAATAAGCATTCAGCCTAATAAATATGCCGTACTTCTCGGAGAAGAAGATACGGATAATCCCGTAAACATAAATATCGAATATTCCGGAAATAAAAACAGAAAAATTATAAATATAAATTCAGGAACATCAATTAATGAATTCAGTATAAATCGGGGAATTATAAAAGTAATTAATAAAAGCAGCTTTAATTTTGAAGGAGTTTCCATACAGAAGGGAAAATTCAGGAATGAAGGAATTCTTGAAATTTCAGGAAAGAAAGCGACAGGTATAAATGTTACGAATGCTGCGGAAATACAAAATACAGGAAATATTTTCGTCAAAAATAAGGCAAAAGGTGTATTCCTTAATTTTAACGATTTGAAGTTTGAAAACTCCGGAAAAGTTTCTGTTACGGGAACGGGAAGTGTCGGAATAACAGGGAATAAAAATAAAAAAGCCGATATACTGTCGACTCGAAACGGAATAATAGAAGTAAAAGATAAAGCAACGGGAGTTTCTCTGGAAAATAAAATGTTTTTGAGAAATGAAGGAGAGATAAATGTATTTTCCAACGAAAAACTTACATCAGGCTCAGAAGCAATAGGAGTAAATATAAACTCCGAAGATAAAAATTCCTTTGAAAACTATGGAACGGTAAATGTGAGCGGAACAGGGAAAAATCCCTACAGCGGATACAACTCAAAAGGAATATTTATAAATAACGAAAAAGGAAGTGCAGCCAATTTCGGAAAAATAAATGTCGACAGTACGGGAATAGGAGTAATATCCAAAGGAAACTTTGAAAATAACGGAATTATAAATGTAGACGGAAAATCTGTCGGAATAAATATATTGAAAAGAACGACGGTTCCTATGGAAAAAACAGTCAATAATCAGGTAATTAACGTTAAAGGAGAAAGTTACGGAGTACAGGCGGCAGGAAATGCGAATTTTGAAAATACGGCAACAGGCAATATTTTCGTAGAAGAAGGAGCTACAGGAATAATTGCAGCCAAAGAAACGAAAAAATCTGATAACGGCGTTATAGTAAATAAAGGAAATATATTTGTTTCAGGAGAGAGAAGTACGGGAATACAGGCAAATGACAACAGGGAAATCATATCCTCAGGAACGGTGGAAGTGGAAGGCAAAAAATATACTTCGGGAATTAAAGCTTCAGGAGAAAATTCCATCGTTATAAATGAGGGAAGAATAATTCACAGAGGAGACGAAAGGAATACTTCCAATGCTGCTGTGTCTCAAATGACGGGGACAGTGGAAAATAAAGGTGAAATAGAAATTCTGAGCGGAAAATTTTCTTCCGGAATAGCAGTGAGCCAAAACTCATTCGGAATAAATTCAGGAACGGGAAAAATATATGTAAATGAAGGTATCGGAATAAAAACGGATAAAAACGGTATCTCAGTAAATAAAGGAGAAATAATATTAAAAACTGAAAAAGCGACGGGAGTGCAGCTCGGAAATGCCGTTTTTATAAATGACGGCGGAAAAATTATCGGAGATAAATCGGGAAATGCAATATTTTCAAGAACTTTAACGGATAATACGGTTATATTGAAAAATGCCGTTTCTATAAATGGGAAAATCATCGGAAACAGCGGAACTGATTCACTATTTTTTGAAAATGCCGTTGCTGAAGGACTGACTGTTGAAAAATATAATTCACTGAACTTAAGCGGAAATTCATTTGTCCGAAATTCGGAAATATCTTTGGAAAGCAGTGAAAATGCACAGAATTATACAGAAAAAATGAAGACGGGTTTAATAAAAGACGGGTATATAAACGGGCAGTCGGGAACTCTGACACTGGAAAATTCCGTTCTCACTTTAAATAAAAAGGAAAGTAGCCCTATATATATCAATGGGAATGCAGTAATACTCAAAGGAAAGACAAATCTCTCCTTTAAAGGTGAAGGAAAGGAATTTTCGGCTTCAGAGTATTTAGGCGGAATAAAAGTAGACGGAAGTGAAGCCGAATTTCAGGACAGTCTTGTATGGACTTACAGAAAAAAAGAAAATAATGATGTAATTCTCGGTAAAAACAGATATTCCGATGTAAGCGGAAACATTAATTTAAGCGAATTTGCACAATATCTGGAAAATGAAAGGAATAAAAACAGGATATCAGGAGATCTGGATAAAATTATCGGAGAAATGGAGCAGTTAAAAGACAGGAAAGTTTTTAACGATGTATTATCCCAGATTTCAGGAATTGTCCATGGGTATGTTGCAGATTCGGCAATTATAAATTTCGGACTGTTTGAAAAAATAAGCCTGAAAAAAACTTTTTCAAGAGACATTACGAGAAACAGACCTTTAAATTCCACAACTCATGATATATTTTATATAAATGATACGGGAAATTTTTCAGGTGTAATAAATGCAGGAAAAAAGGAAAAGGGAATTGCAGGAATATGGGAAAAGCACATAGTGGGAAATAACAGGCTCGGATTTATTTTCGGTGCTTCCGAAGGAACATTGGATTTTAAAAAGAACAACGGAGGAAAAGCCGAAACGGATACGGTATATTTCGGAGGTTATTATGATTATACCTTAAACAGCAAACTTTCCTTTCTGACTACTATAGGAACTGCATATTCCCATAATTCCGTTAAAAGGGAAATCAATATTAACGATAAAAACTATACTTTTAATTCCAGCTATCCCGTAATAGTTTTAGGAGCAGGTTCAAAAATAATTTATACTCCTGTGGAAAGAAATATGTTCAGAGTTTCAATATATGCAGGAATTGATTTTAAAAAAATATTTCAGGGAAATATAAATGAAGAGAGGGAGACAGTTTCGGCAAAGGCAAGTAATTTAACAATAAAAAATGTTCCTGTAAATGAAAAAACTTATAATTCCGTGAAGCCGAACATAGGAATAAATGTAGAAAAAAACGGAATATTTCTAAACAGAGTTTACAGGCTGGGGTTCGGTGCAGGCTTTGAAACTGAAAAAGGGAATGTAAACAAATTTAAGCACTATAAACTGCAGGGACTTAGCAGTGAACATAAGGTAAAATCCGTAAACCTGAAAAATATATTTTACTATAATGTAAATTTAGCTTTCGGTTTGACTGAAAATTTATCACTGACTTTAAATTACAGACATTCAAAAGGAAAAGAATATAAATCGGATAGGATAGAAGCAGGTTTTGAATATAAGGGAGACGTTTTCAGAAACAATATACTGAACAGTATAGCGGCTAAACTGAATAACAGTAAAAAAGTTTCAAGATGGAGAAAAACAGTAGGATTTACCCTTGATTCCGAAGATCCTTCGGACAGATCCTATTATTACGGAAATGTTCTTTCGGCAGGAGATTATTCCAAATCTTCAGATTATAAACCGTTAATATGGCTGACACTGACAGATACAAAGTCAAAAATATCCTATTATTTTGAAGGATTTTACAAGGATAACGGAATGTTTCAGGGGAAAAACGGCAGAGAAGATAAAGTTTCTTCAAGCCGTCTGTTCGGAGAAATCAGATATAGAAATACTTTTCCAAAGGGAAATTACGGTCTGAGTTTCGGATATAAGTCTGAAAATTCCCGAAGACCCAAAAATTATAAGAAGAAGGATTATTACGTATCAAAAACAGGTTTTCATGAATTTAAACTGGACGCAAATTTTTCATATAATTTAGGGAACGGATATTTCCTTAACGGAAAAACTACAGGAATGGCGGATATTTATTATAAAGGAGAAAGAAAAGGTCAGAAGGATTATAAAATGGAAAATCAGTACGGTTTTGTATATAACGGATTTTCTCCCAAATGGAAATTGCAGCTGATGTATTTCAGAGAAGACAGATTTTTTGACAAAAGAAACAATGTTGAAAGATATATTTCCGAACAGCTGAGACCTGCAATAACGTACAATTTCGGAAATGGAGATAATGTCGTTTTGGACATGAGACTGCCTTTGGGAAAAGGTGCAGTATATAAGACAACAGGAACAAAAGAGAAAAAATCCGAAACATATGAATACAGATACGGAATAAAGTATACAAAAAATATAATTCCCGGACTTAATGTATTTGTTTCGATGTCCGTATCCGATATAAAAGTTAAGAATACTGATGAAAAAAGCGGTAAATTCGGTGAAAAAACGGGAAATCACATATTCAGACAAAGTATCGGATTAAATTACAGTTTTTAAACGGAGGAAATTATGATTGTAAAAAATGCAATATTCGCAGGATTGATAATGATGACTTTTATTTCTGCAGCTTCAGTCGGAAATGATGAATTTGACGGGATAAGGGAAAAATGGAGAAAAATCATTATAAATATGCCTGACGGAAATAATATTCAGAACAGGCAGAAAATAGAAAAAATCACTACGCAGTTGGAAAAAAACAGTGAGAAAATACTCGGAAAGTTAAATACGGATCCGAATAGACAGTATATATTCGATGATTTGAAAGATATGAAAAACGGAGCACAGATATTAAGTGCATTTGAAAATGTAAAAACATTGGTAAAAGCCTACTTTACAGACGGTACAAAATATTATAAAAGTGATGATTTAAAGAAAAATATAATTGAATCACTTATCTGGCTTAATGAAAATGTCTATAATGACAGTTTACAGGAACTCGGAAACTGGTGGCAGTGGGAAATAGGTATTCCTAAAAGCATAAATGAAACGGGAATAATCATGTACGGAGAAATTCCTGACGACCTTCTTGATAATCTGATGAAAGCTTCAAAATATTTTCAACCTTATGCTACTCATTCAGGTGCAAGTCCTGCTGCAAAGTATTCTACATCTCCTAATAAACGGATATCCAAAGGAGGAAACAGAATGGATACTGCGATTATCTCCTTCGGAAGAGGGATACTGACAAAAGACAGGACGGAAACAATGAACGGCATAGATGCAGTAGGTGATATAGGAGAAATAGTAACTAAAGGAGACGGTTTTTATGAAGACGGTTCCTTTATTCAGCATGAAAATGTAGCTTACAGCGGAACATATGCAAGTGTTCTGTTTAATGGGCTGGGAACTTTGCTGTATGTTGCAAAGGATACTTCCTTTCTGCCGAAAGATCCGAGACTGGAAACGCTGTACGGCTCCATAATCAAAGGATATACTTATTTACTCATAAACGGAGGAATAAATGACTCGGTAAGCGGAAGATCACTGTCAAGGGATAATTCCAACGATCTGGAAAGAGGAAGATCTCTTATAGGAGCATTCGGTATGGTATCTGAAGGAGCAGTATCCCCTCATAAGGAAGAGATACAGAAATTAGTAAAAAGAGCCATAGCCGAAAATAACAGTTACAGTGTTACCGAAAAAACGGGAAATCTGGTTGTCGAAAAAGTACTGAAAGATATTGTCAATGATAATAATATAAATATAGAGGAAATTCATGGTACGAAGATTTTTTCTTCAATGGACAGAGCCGTTCAGGTAAGCAGAAGAAAAGGAAAGTTTGTAATTTCAATGCATTCTTCGAGAATAGCAAATTTTGAAACGATGAACGGAGAAAATTTAAAAGGCTGGTATACGGGGGACGGAATGACGTATATTTACGGTACTGATTCTTCAGCTTTTACCGATTATTGGCAGACTGCGGATAAACTTCATATGCCGGGAACTACTGAAAGCATTTCAAAAAGAGCTGACGGTTCAGGAGAAAGAAGAGTACCTTCGGCTGTTTCTCCCAAAGCATGGGCAGGGGGAGCTACAGACGGAAATACGGCAATGACAGGAATGGACTTCATATCATGGAATAATAAGACTGAAGCTAAAAAATCATGGTTTATGCTCGGTGAAGAAATTATAGCCGTAGGTTCGGGAATAACAAGCAGTGACGATGAAATTCATACAACGCTGGATAACAGAATAATACATAATACAAATGATAAAAAAGTGACAATTGACAGACAGAATGTCACTTCGATAAAGAAAATACAGGCGAAAAAAGGAACATATATTAACTTTACAGACCAAAAAACAGGTGAAAATATAGGCTATAAAATATTGGAACCTTCTATTCTTACAGTGGATATTAAAAATGAAAAGGGAAGCTGGAAGGAAATCGGAGGGAAATCAGCAGATATACATGAAAAAGCGTATTTTAAAGCGTATATCGAACACGGAAAAAATCCTAAAAATTCCAAATATGCATATATAATATTACCGATGTTTACTGAAGAAGAAGTGGAAAAATATAACGAAAATACTGTGGAAATTATTCGTCTGGATGATGAAGTTCACGCAATAGAAGATAAGAAAAGAAAAATTACCGGAATGAATTTCTGGAAAAATAAGGAAGTAAAAGTAAACGGAATAAAGGTCTTTTCTCCTGTTTCACTTATAAAAACCGAAAAAGGAGATGGAATTACCCTTGCAGTAAGTGATCCCACGCAACTTTCAAAATATGAAACGGAGCTGGAAATAGACGGAGAATATTCACTTTTATCAAGCAGTCAGGCTGTAAAGATAAATGTCGGAAACGGAAAGACAAAACTGAAAATTAATCTTGTAAACAGAGGACAATCTGTAATTATAAATTTGAAAAGAATTTAAAATCAGAAAAAAATACGGAGTATCTGAAATAAATGAATAAAGAAGAGAGGAATGATATAAAATGAAGAAGGTTGTTTATACATTAATAATCATGGCAGTTTTATTGAGTGCCTGCGGAAAACCGAAAGAAAAAACTGAAATTAAAGGGGAAGATAAGAAACTCGAGGGTCACCTTATATCGGAGAAACCTAAGGAACTGACTGTTTTTGCAATTCATCTGGGGAAAGCTCTGGATCCTGAACTTCCCATTTATAAAAAAGCAGCTGAGATGACTAACATTAAGCTGAAAAATGTAGCTTCTCAAAATCAGACAGACCAGAAAGAAGCATATAACCTTCTTGTATCTTCAGGAGAGCTTCCTGATATAGTAGCTTATGAATTTACTGAAGATCTTGAAAGTCTGGGAATAGACGGAGGACTTATTCCGTTAGAGGAACTCATAGATAAGTATGCTCCGAACATAAAAAAATTCTGGGAGGAAAATCCGAGATATAAACAGGATGCCGTTGCCGCCGACGGACATATATATATGATACCGAATTATTACGACTATTTTAATTTTATGCCTTCGACAGGGTATTATATAAGAAAGGACTGGATACAGAAATTAGGATTACAGGAACCTAAAACTGTTGAAGAATTACATGATGTCCTCATGGCATTCACTGAAAAGGATCCTAACGGTAACGGGAAAAAAGATGAAGTAGCGATATTCAGTAGAGGAGATACTGTGGCAAAGGTTTTACAACCTCTGGCTGATATATTTAAAGCGAGAGCTTTCTGGTACGACAGTAATGATACGGTAAAATTCGGGCCTGCACAGGCAGAATACAAAGAGGCTATGAAACAGCTTGCAAAATGGTATAAAGAAGGTCTTATAGATAAAGAAATTTTTACAAGGGGAATTTCCGCAAGGGACTATATGCTTTCCAATAATTTGGGAGGATTTACCGTAGATTGGTTCGGAAGCACAAGCTCCTATAACGGAAAACTGGATAAGACAATACCAGGATTTAATTTCGGGATAATAGCCCCTCCCGTTTTTAACGGAGATAATAAAACGTATCAGGCAAGAACTACATATTTAGGCGGCTGGGGAATAAGCTCAAAATCCAAAAATGCAATAGAAGCTGTTAAATACTTTGATTTCTGGTATTCTCCCGAAGGAAGAAGATTATGGAATTTCGGTATCGAAGGAGATGACTATACTGTAGTAGACGGAAAAGCTGTATTTACTGATAAAATAATGAAAAATCCTGAAGGTAAGACACCTCTTGCAGTAATAAGGGAATCGGGAGCTCAGTTCAGACTGGGAATGCCTCAGGACTCCGAGTATGAAAAACAGTGGTATGTAAAAGAAGCTGTCGATGCCATAGATTTTTACCTTAAAAATAATTATGTACATGAATTAATGCCTATATTGAAATATACTAAGGAAGAATCAAAGGAATTTATTAAAATAAATACTCAGTTAAATTCCTACGTGGAAGAAATGTCCCAAAAATGGATAATGGGAGTATCTGATGTGGATAAGGACTGGGATATGTATATAAAAAGACTGGATGATATAGGATTGATGAAAGCTGAAAAAATTCAGGAAAGTGCATATAAAAGATTTATGAAGAAATAACGATCAAAAGACTTTTTTCACGCTTTTTTTGAAAAAAAGCTTCGCAAAAAAACTATTCAACTCAAATTTTACTAAGGCTCAAAAATGCCCGTTCGCTGTAAAAACAAAAAGGATGTTTTTACGACGCTCAC